>DKOG01000050.1 GCA_002469915.1 Bacteroidetes bacterium UBA7368 | reverse complement strand
GTTCATAGAAGCAAGATTACAAGCCGTATCATCCAGAAACATGTATTCGGAGCAAGGATTGCTCGAATTAATCTCACCATGATTCTTACACGTATGCCAGCGCTGGATCGTGTCCTCGTATTGCATGCCAGGATCGCCACAAACATGAGTGCCTTCAGAAATCTTGTCCAAAAGATCGGTAGCATCCACTTCTTCAATCACTTCGCCGGTTTTCACAGCCCGAAGTCCAAACACTGCGTTGTCATCAGCCGCTGCCATGAACTCATCGGTTACACGAACAGACTGATTAACATTCTGAAACGCGACGGATCCGTAGGCAGGTCCGTTGAATGATCCATCATATCCTTGCTCGATCAGCGCCCAAGCCTTTCTTTCTTCTTCAAGCTTGGCAGTGACAAACTCCTCAATGTCGGGATGCCAGACCTTGAGAGTCTGCATAATGGCAGCACGTCTAGTTTTTCCGCCAGACTTGATCGTTCCGCCTGTAGCATCCTGCACCTTCATAAAGGAAACAGGGCCTGAGGGTGCACCGCCTCCGGAAAGGCGCTCACGACTGGAGCGGAGAGTGGACCAGTCAGCACCAACTCCTGAGCCAAACTTGAACAGACGAGCACTTTCGCCCATCAGCTGCCAGATGTCATCGATAGAATCTTCAACGGAGATGATGAAGCAGGCTGAAGCCTGTGGCCGCACGTAGGGATCTACGGCTATGGCCTTTTTGCTCTTTTTATTCCAGCCGAAAATGGTTTTGCTGCCTGAGTCGACTACGCCATATTCATGGTTTAGACCCACGTTAAACCAGACGGGGCTATTAAATGCACCGTACTGGTTGACACAAAGCCAGCTTAATTCCTGATAGAACGTTTCACCATCTTTCTTTGTGGCGAAATAGCCTTGTTTCGTCCCCCAGTTTGTAATGGTGCGGGTGACTCTATGGATGAGCTGACGGAGACTGTTTTCACGACCACCTTCAGAAGGATGGACACCGTTTTGGGCGAGTTCGCCGTAGAAATACTTACTGGTAACCACATTGGCTGCCAACTGGCTCCAAGAGACCGGAAACTCTACATCGGTCTGTTCAAAAATCTTTTCGCCTTTATGATTCGCAATTGATGCATCGCGACGATCCCACTCAACGGAGTCAAAAGGGTCTTGGCCTTCTGTAGAAAATACTCGGTTAATGGTAAGACCGCGCTCAACATCCATGTTATTATCCTCTTCAAAAAGCGACGTGCGGGCTGCTTCTGGCATAGCTATTCTGTCAATCTTGGGTGCAAAGCTAAAATAATAAGATGCACTACCTGGGTGCCGGGCTGCGAGGGGACGTCACAAATTGTGGCGGTGGGAACGCAATCGGGGCACGAAGGGCTTTGCAAAACGGACAAATTCTAGAAGAAAACTTGCCTCAGAAAAATAACGGTTTTTGCCTAAGAGCTATAAACCGTAGAGTCCGAAATAGCGGTGGGTGCTGGTACTAATTAATCGACTGGATCGCCGTTATGCAAGCAATAATTTTCCACATTGACATAATTAATATTCGGCTCATCAAACCGATCTTTAAAGTGTTTTTTAGAAGGACCGAGGATCCAGATTGAAGTCGACGGTGGTTAGTAATCCGTTATTGCACGAGAATATGAAAGGCAGCTTTCCAGTTGCCAAGAGGTTATCCACAGTGTCTGATTTCGAAAGCTCAATAACGGTGTTTCAAGTAGAACAATAACGGCTATTAGTGTCTGGGGCAACCTGATTATGGTGGTAAAGTACAGTAAACGGATGCGGGACAATCAATTACAGATTCACGGAGTTTCCCAGTTGCATCACCGAACCAACGGGATCAATACCAGTAGAAGCATCCTCAAAACATTTGGCAGACCGCCTCCCTCGTACCCCACCCGTTACGATTATGGACAACAACGAACGCAGTGCGTATCCCCACCCGGGCGACTTCAAAGTCATGCGCCCTGAATACACCGATCTAGAAGATGGATTTCTGGTGGCCTCTATCACCATTACTCCATTCAAAGTAACCGGCCGGAGCTCTTCAAAAGCAGGTGCTCGTCGAGCAGCACTGTATATGGCGGAGCAGACCTATAAGGAGTACCATCCGTCCTACCGGGTGATTAACCCGTACCCATCCGAATTCACCGATCAGGAAGGGCAGGCATGGAAGTTGCTTTCACCTCTTCAGCGAGAGCAACTCGGTGACTACTCGTTTACGGATGCGGAAGGTGAAGAGGATTCTGCAGATATCGAACAGATGTTGATGTGGGACGTGCGACCTGTGCAGCAGTAGATTGAACACAGATAGACTTTACAAAGGGGGCGTGGCCATAGGCCACGCCCCCTTTGTCATTTTCGAAAGCCAAGGAAATGCCCTTCAGGTCTTATTTATTACTGGCTAGAATCCAGATGGCATGTACCAAGCCGGGATTGTACCCAAAGATGGTCAGCAAGATGTTGAGCCAAAAATGCATGCCGAAGCCGACTTTAAAAAAGACACCTACCGGGGGAATGAGGATGGAGAGGATTGCTCTTAATAAATCAGCCATATCAGTTTCAATATTATCAGGATAGTTGCAGTACGGATATACGCGCATTCTGCCCTGTTATTTCTGGTTAATACGTACTACTCTCTACGAGAGATGATGATCAGGGATGCAGTCATAGCACTTTTTTTGGTGGCGTGTGTAAGTCAATCGGCTTTCGCCCGACAGGCACAGTATCGGCATTTATCGGTTGATGATGGGTTGTCGCAAAATACCGTGTACGACATTCTGGAAGATGAGCATGGATTTCTATGGTTCGCGACCCAGGATGGATTGAATAGGTATACCGGATATGGATTTGATGTGTTCAATCATGATCCTTCTGACTCCACTTCTATTTCGAATGGCTGGGTTACCTCTATTCTGGAAGATGTAGATGGTGATTTGTGGATAGGAACGCATGGTGGCGGGTTGAATCACTTGGACCGAGCCACTGGTGTATTCCACCACTTCAAATACAGCGATGCGGATTCACTGTCTCTTCCGGACGACATCGTTACTGATCTGGAATTCGATGGAGACGGTCATTTGTGGGTATCGACCTATTCGGGCTTGGCCCGATGGTCGGGTACTGATTTTACTCGGTACAGTATAGCTTCTCATGCGGTCTTGGAAAGTGATCGGATTATGGTCCTTGAAACCGATGCCAAGGGTCAGGTTTGGTTGGGTACGGATACGGGCGGGTTGTATCGAGTCACCGATGAGCACATCGAACGAGTGGTTCTTCCTGAAGCCAGGCAAAATCCAGATCTAAACATCGTTCTTTCGTTGTTTGCCAATGAAGACGTCATTTGGGCTGGGACGGCTGGGGGTGGAGTATTCGAAGTCAGCATTCAAGATCAAACGAGTACTCGTTTTGCATTGGCTCAGCCCATTACGACAGACGTGCGCATTCTGTCGATTACACGAGAAGCAGGTGGAGACTTGCTCATCGGTTCAGACGGAGCTGGGTTAGGACGACTTCAGTCTGGTCAGCGCACGATCCAATATGAGAAAGCTCGAGTAGGCGATGCGACTTCGATTTCAACGAATGCGATCAATAAACTGATGACTGATTCCCACGGGGCATTATGGATCGGTCACGCTCGTGGTGGAATAGACTACTCAATACCCTTTGAATTCTATAATACGGGTAGTTTTCCATCGATCCGGGACAATCATGTAACCGGTTTGCTCGAAGATGATGTGGGAGCTATCTGGGTGGGTACAGACGGGGGCGGCCTTGAGCGCCTTGGCCCCGGTAATACGTATACGAGCTATGTTACTCCACAGATTACCCATGATCGGATTCTAGGGCTGGCCGCTGGGCCGGGCTCGCAGCTTTGGGTGGCCACGGGAGGAGGGCTGAACTTACTCAACCCTAGAACAGGTGGAGTCCGAAAATGGCAACAAGGGCGTGAAGCTTCAGGCGGACTAATCGACAATCGGGTGTTCGCCGTGGCGGCTTCTGGTGAGGATGTGGTATGGGTGGCAACGTGGGGAGGCCTGAACTATCTAAATCATGTAACCGGCCTTGTCGAACATATTCGTGATGATGCCGCTTCAGATTCGTCGCTATCTAACAATCGAGTGATCTCCGTTTTGGAAGACAGCCAGCAACGGCTGTGGGTGGGCACGCTTGGAGGAGGATTGAACTTGAAGCATGCAGATCGGGACGGCTTCATTCGATTCCGGTACGATCCTCAAGATGAAACGAGCTTGACTGGAGATATCGTAGCCGATGTAATGGAATCCTCGGATGGTACCATTTGGATTGCCACGGCCGACGGATTGAACCGGTATGATGAGGATACTTCTTCCTTTGAGCGCATAACGAGAGACGATGGATTACCCAACAATACCGTCTATGGAATCGTTGAGGATGATGCAGGACGCCTCTGGATGAGCACAAACAACGGAATGGCTGTGATGGAGCAGGACCGTACGATTCGTTCATTCTATGCATCCGCTGGCTTACAGAGTAACGAGTTTAATCAGGGAGCATTTGCCTTTGCACCCTCAGGCGCACTTTTATTTGGAGGCATAAACGGCTTCAATCGATTCAGACCAGATCAGGTATTGCGTCAAAACGAGCCGCGCGCGGCGCTCACTTCGATGTCTACGTCCGACTCAACTTGGCCCGTCTCCTCACTGGCAGATCTAAAACACATTGAATTGCGGCCTGGGTATAGTTCGTTGGATCTTGAATTCACATCCGATGATTGGCGTAGTCCTCAAACGGCTGGATTCGAAATCAAGCTGGAAGGTGCCGATGAGAACTGGCACTTTCGGACAGCTGGTCAGCGTTTTACCAGTTATTCCCGACTGAAAGGAGGCGAGTATACCTTCAAGGTACGCACGCGTGGATCAGACGGAACCTGGAGTGCTAATGTGTTTGAGCTTGGTATTACCGTAGTCCCGCCTTTTTCGGAAACGCGCTTATTTCAATTGCTCTTGGTCTTTGGTGCCATTCTCTTGCTCGGAGGCATCGGATATGGATGGCATCTTTCCCGGCTTGCTGTTCTTGAGCGTAAGCAAGAAGAGCAGCGTGAAGTGCATCGACGACTTATGGACAGTCGAGAAGCTGAGCGGCTCCACATGGCCCGAGACTTACATGATGGTGCTGTTCAAGATCTCTACGGTATTCGGTTTAGCATACAGTCCTCAAAAGACGGCGAAACAGACAATATGGTGCAAGGCGTCATTTCCGAGTTGCGCCGAATTTGCTCTGAACTGCGGCCCCCTGTCCTTGCTCCATTTGGGCTTGAGAGGGCTATTCGGGCACATGCAGATCTCCTTGTCGAGCGTGATGATTCACCTACGATTCAGCTGGATTTGGATGAAGACGGTCAATCTATTCCCGAGCACGTACGGCTGGCATTGTACCGAGTATATCAGGAGTCGATGGCCAATGTTCTAAAACATGCGAATGCGGCTTCTACTCGAGTTCGTCTTCGAGTTGTCGGGCCTGAAGTAGAGCTGGAGATTGAGGATGATGGTAGCGGGTTTTCTCCTCCTTCTACCTGGATAGAGCTTGGACGGAAAGATCATTTTGGGCTACTTGGTCTATCTGAACGTGTAGCTGCCTTGGGCGCCATACTTCAGGTTCATTCCTCACCGGGCAACGGAACTCGAATCACCGTTCGGGTTCATAACGTGCATCAAGCCAGTTCTCACCATGATTGAAAAAAACGTTATTCGAGTCGTGCTTGCAGATGATCATCCCGTCGTACGCGGTGGTGTAAAGAACATGCTCGTTGAGAACGATGATATCGACGTGGTTGGTGAAGCATCAGATGGCGCTCAGGCCCTTAAAATGGTACGAGACCTCCAGCCTGATGTGTTGCTCCTTGACATGGAGATGCCCATTAAACCGGGAATAGAAGTCGCGAGAGACCTTGCTCAAGAGCAGCACCCAACACGCATACTCGCGCTCAGCGCCTACGATGACGACGAGTACATCTTTGGCCTTCTGGACGCGGGGGCCGCTGGATACCTTACGAAGGACGAGGCGCCACTTATCATCGTGGAAGCTGTTCGAGGTGTTGCTCAGGGAGAGGATGACTGGATCAGTCGTCGAGTTGCGGATAAGATGGTACGTCGCCGTCGAACTCATCTTGAACGTAACTCCGCCGACCTCAGTGGGCGGGAATGGGAAGTGCTCAAGCTGGTGGGTAAGGGATTAACGAATCCAGAAATTGGCGACCTGCTTTTTATATCCGAAGGCACGGTAAAGAACCATGTATCTCACATCTATGAAAAGTTAGGATTCCGAACGCGTGCCGAGGCTGTGGCCTGGGCCTGGGAGCATGGCCTGATGAAGGAAAACTAACCGTTTTCGGCCCTAAGGGTATCTGAAGGTGCCCCAAAGTCGTGACTTTGGGCACATTGGCAGAGTCGAGTCGCCTCTTATTATGATGACAGGTCGTATACCTAATCGTGTCAGGCGTTGGAAGGCCGGTGCGCGGGATGAATGAGCGAAAGGAGAGTCGATATAAAACCCGGCGATCCAATCCCACGCACCGGCCGACCGTAATCAAGTTACTGTTCGCTCGCCTGTAAGCTAGTATTCCTTTGTGTGGCTACTGTCCATCTTTGACCATTCTGCGAGAATGGCATCTTTTATTTGCATCATATAATCAAAGGCGGCATCTCGATCATTGGGTATATCGCCATCTAGAATGGCTTCACGGATACGATTTTTTATCATGCCGACGGCGCGCGAGGGCTTTAGGCCGAGCGTGCTCATGATTTCAGCACCATCCACGGGTGGTTGGAAATTGCGGAGGTGATCCTTTTCCTCGACCTCTTTGAATTTGGCTTCAACCGCATCAAACGCCGCTAAATATTTGCGAACACGTTGAGGGTTTTTGGATGTGATATCTGCACGAACCAATAACATCAGGTCTTCAATCTCTTCACCGGCGTCAAAGAGCAAGCGCCGAACAGCAGAATCTGAAACGGTTTCATCCACAAGAGAGACGGGTCGGTGATGCAAGCTGACTAGTTTTTGGACATAGTCCATGCGACTATCAGTGGGTAGTTTGAGGCGCCGAAACATCTTTGGAATCATCCTGGCTCCTTTGTCCTCATGGCCATGGAAGCTCCACCCGATACCTTCCGTGAATCGCTTCGATCTGGGTTTCCCAATGTCATGCATGAGTGCGGCCCATCTCAGCCAAAGAGTCTCGGACGCGGAACGTTCAGAAACACTTTCTACTAGGTTGTCTACCACCTTGAGGGTGTGAAAGAAATTATCCTTGTGCCGGACACCCTCGACGGTTTCAACTCCCTGCAAGGCCACTAATTCGGGAAAGAACTGTTGCAGAGCGCCACATTCATAGAGTATCCTGAATCCAATGGAGGGCTTATCTGCAGACATGATTTTCTGCATTTCGTCCGCAATGCGCTCCATGCTTAGAATGTTCATTCGGCTTGAGCGCTCTCGCATACCGCGAAGCGTGGGCTTATCAATTTGAAACCCCAGTTGGCAGGCGAATCGTGCAGCACGCACAATGCGAAGAGGGTCGTCATCGAAGGTTTGAACAGCGTCGAGGGGCGTGCGCAGAATTCCTTCGCCCAGATCTTGTACCCCACCAAATGGATCGATTAAATGTCCATACCTATCAGGATGCAGATCGATGGCTAACGCATTAATCGTAAAATCGCGGCGTTTCTGATCGTCCTCGAGCGTGCCTTCTTCTACCACCGGATTTCGAGATTCTCGGTTATAACTCTCTTTCCGAGCTCCGACGAATTCAAGGACAAGTTGGTCTTTCGTGGCAGGATGACCCACACGAATGGCAGCCGTACCAAAGTTCTTGTATACGTGGACGATGGTTCCACCCATCGTGGCAACAAGCGCTTTTGCTAAACGAATGCCACTGCCTGGGCCTACCGATACAAAATCGATATCCGTCGTCATTCTGCCCAATAGGACGTCTCGCACGACACCGCCTACAGCATAGACTTCAATGCGTTCGCGCTTCGCCACCTCGCCAATCCGGCGAAGGACATCGTCAAAGGGGAATTCGGTAAATAGAGATTCAATGGAAGACATGATGGAAACTACACTGAAGAGGCTACTTAGTCCTCAAAACGGAGAAGATCTTTTCTTCAATCTTGCGACTTGCAATGGCCTCAGATAGGCGAGGGAGTCCCTCTTTATGGTCAATAAAATCGTGAATCGCCTGGATAACAATACGTTGATCTGGCTCGGGGGAGGTACGTAATTGGGTACCAGGTAAGTCAATAAGAACCTCTTTTTCGCTTGAGGAGCGCAAAGAGATATGGCTCATCGATCCGTTCTGAAATCTGAGCGTGCACAGTAAAAAGTTGATCAATCCATTTGGGTCAATGGTTCGCTTCGCGTCGACCCGCAAAATGTTGTGGGAGTCAGCGGCGAATAATGATAGATCAACGGCTTGTCGCAACCACGCATTCCAACGCACTGGTTCGGTTAGGGGCACGTCAATGTGAATGAGTCGGGCCGGTCGCAAGTCGTTGGTCATTCCGGTTCGCCAAGGATGAAAGCCAATAGCCAGCGTAGATGATTCGTCCGCAAGTGCCTGAATATGTAGTAATTCTACCAGCGTCCACTCTGAGAGGTCGCGTATGAATAGAGGTGTGCCTTTTTTGACTTCGGCGTCTGCTACATGCAGCACATCTGCCGACGGACCTGCCAGCAGTAATGCGTCAATTTCTCCATCGCTAACAAGCTTTCCTCGACCTGAAATCGCACCTAGACAACATTCAAGCCACTCCTCAGGACCGGCCGCTCCGAATTTCATCATTGATCATTTCGGTGATTAATCAGGCGGGAAACGCCGCCAGGACCTGCAGCCCAGCCGGCATCAGGGTGTACGAAAGAGACGGTCCAAAAATTATCGTCACTGATGCGTGACCACGTTTGGCCTCCGTCTGTTGAATAGGCGTTACCGGTCGGCGCGACGCCCACGATTGTCTTGGTGGGAGTATTGGGGACGGCTGAGGAGCCATAAACCGCCCCTCCAATGGGGGCGCGTCCAGCTAATTCCCAGCTGTTACCGCCATCTGAAGAGACGGCAACATTATTGAAAACGGAGTCGCGTTGGGTATAGTCACCTCCTAAGACAGCCAGGTTGTATTCGTCAAAGACCGTCAGCGTAGAAATCCCTTCGGCTCCCGTTTTACTCGCAATCGGAGTGATCGCTTCCGCCCATGATCGTCCATAATCGGTGGTACGAATGACGCGAGTGTCTTGGGCAGAAGCTCCGGTTGCGAACCAGCCGAGCCCACCAGGTTTGGTCATGACGCACGTCCCACTAGCGGCAAAGGCTCCTTCTCCGTCGCGCGCATCTGGTACGATGGCCGGATCGATTCGGCTCCATGATGTACCGCCGTCTGACGTCTGGATTAAGGTAAACTCACCTTGATACGAGTCGCTGAATGCGAAGCCGCGCTCTTCATCCCAGAACGAGAAACAGTCGAAAAAGGCGTTATCGTCTTCGTTTTGAAAACTGAGGGCCCAGTTGTCTCCTCCGTCTACCGTTTTGTAGATACGGGAATCTGTGCCATTTCCAATAGACAGCGTGAAGGCTATATCAGGTCCAAAAGCGTGCACATCCCTGAACTGGACAGAATCAGCTCCTGGCACAAACATGGTTTTCCAAGAGGCACCGCCATCGATGGAGCGCACTACGCGGCCGGCGGAGCCGGCCGCCCAAACGATGTTTTCGTCCACTGCATGGATGCCTATGAAGAAGGAGGTAGAGTCGTCGTATTGGCGCTCCCACGTCGGGCTTTCAATCGATAGCTTGGGCTCGCCAGGTGCAGCGCACCCGGCCAGCACGATTCCGATGAGGAGAGCAAGGGGCAATAAGCGATGCATGAGCAGTACATGGGTTGGTGAGTATCGGAATCTACGGGATAGAAGGCACTTCGTTGGGGATCGATGAACTCTTGCACGGAAGAGCCCGTCATGCGAATGCAGAGTGTCTTCTTCGGAAACAACCTGCCGGCGTGTGATTATGAGACACAAACCTTGTCATTTCATTGAAAATCGTGCACAGTCGTGAATAAATCCGCCATGATCGTTGTCAGCGTCCTTTTGTTGGCCGTTGCGGGCTTCTTTGTATTTCAAAGCTCAGATGCCGCTCCCAAACTAGTGGTCTATAAAGATGCTGCTTGTGGGTGTTGTGAGGGCTGGATTGAGTACATGGAGAGCGCCGGATACGAAGTCGAATCACACAACGTGACCAACATGAATGCCGTCAAGCAGGAATTTGGAGTAGGTGCTAGTCTAGGATCTTGCCATACGGCCGTTATTGACGGCTATGTCGTGGAGGGCCATGTGCCTGCAGAAGATGTAGCACGATTGCTCGCCGAGCGCCCAGCAATCAAAGGTATTTCCGTACCTGGAATGCCAATAGGATCTCCAGGAATGGAGCAAGGACCTCCGGCGGACCATCAGTCCTACAAGGTGGTTACATTTGACGGAGTAGGCCGTGTTGAGCTTTACAGACAGATAGCTGGTGGCTCAAACGGGAATGTTGCTCGGCAATAGCTGACCTACGCCCTCAATCGAGGCGTTTGATTCTCAACTCCTTAAACCAGACGGCACCGTGATCACCTTGAATGGCGATATGGCCCGTTGAAGTCGTGCCATACGTTGCATAGTCTTTCCATTTGGAAGCGGCGACGCGTGCTTGGTGGTCATCACTATTTTTGTCATACTCGACCACCATTACCCCGTTTAGCCAATGCTGAACGTTGGCGCCATCGACCACGATGCGGGCTTGATTCCATTCCATTGCAGGGCGCGTGACTGCTTCGCTGGGAGCCGTCACGTCATAGTCTGAGGCTGCGCTGTTTTTGCCAATCATGCCATCGTTGAATCCGGCATCATCTAGTAGCTGGTACTCTGGGCCTGTCATCCAGGGGTAATCACCAGCGGCTTCATCGACGTGCCACATGACGCCGCTATTGCCGTTTTCCTCAACCTTCCATTCGAACTCAAAGGCAAAGCTCGTGAACGTTTCGCGTGTTACGATGTCCATTCCTCCTGCTGGAATGGAGGCGTACATGGCGCCATCATCAATAATCCAACCCTCAGGCATTTCTTCCTGCTTGTAGCCGCGCCATTGATCCATGGACTCGCCGTCAAATAGAGACATCCACTCGTGTTCACCTTCGTGGTTTTCATTTCCAGACTCGGCGGCGTGATCCTCCATGCCTTCGTCGTGCGATTCGCTTGTTTGACATCCGATAGTAACGATAGTAAGGGCAGCGACTAAAAATAGAGATAGGTATTTCATTTGATTTCAGGTGACGAGCGCCACAACAGGTTCAGAGGGTTCAGGGTAGCAGATCAGAACTTTTTTGGTCAGATATACTCTGGGGTGAGCTCAACAAGGCAGCGCTCAAGTAGGTTTTTGGTCAGGGTAATGCCGTCGTATTCTCCGACTTCACTGCCTTCATACTCAACGCCGACCCAACCGCGATATCCCGCGTCCAGAACGATACGCATGAGTCGCATATAATCCTTGTCGCGCTCGTTTCCTTCGGCATCAAAGTTATGACTTTTTGCGCTTACTGCGTGGGCAAATGGCATGAGCTCTTCCGTGCCCTGGTAGATATCGTACCAGCCCATTTCTTCGCCCATGTCAAAGTTTCCAAAGTCAGGTAGGGTGCCGCACATCGGTTTGTTTACCGTGCGCATGACTTCAGCCAGCCAGGCTCCATTCGACGAAATACCACCATGGTTTTCAACGATCACATTGATGTTCGCTTGTTCGCCATATTCGGTGAGTCGGCTCAGGCCATCTGCAGCTAGATTGCGTTGTGTGTTCCAATCGCCTTCGCTCGCAGCATTCACCCGAATGGAATGACAGTCGAGCTCGACGGCTACGTCTATCCAGCGGTAGTGGTTCTCAATGGCTGTGGTGCGTGCTTCCGCATCGGGGTCGCCCAAGCGGCCTTCGCCGTCACACATAATCAGCACGCTGGTCACCCCTTCAGCATCGCAAATTCCTTTTAGCTCTTGAATGTATCGAGGGTCTCTGGCCTCCTCCTTCATGAAGGCGTTTACGTATTCGACACCGTTGATTCCAAACGCCTCGCGGGCGATCACTGGAAACTCAAGGTTGGTCATTTCATTCGCAAAAAGCGCCTTGTGAAGGGACCACTGAGCTAGAGAAACCTTGAATAAAGGGGGCGGCGGAGCCACAAACTCTGAAGCGCATCCGGCGGGAAACAGGCTTATACCCGCTGCCGTCATGGCAGATGATTTCATAAAATCGCGACGGTCCATCATACATTTACCTCTGAGGAATCGACCTCGTCTTTGAACATCAACAGGAAAAATACCATGATCACTGCTGCAAAAATGGCAGGGACCCACCAGAATGATTGCCAGGCAGTTGCAGTAAGTACCTCATTGCCGGCTTTGTAGAAGTTATTCAACCAGCCGGACACCTGCGCACCAATTAACATTCCAGCGCCAAGTGTTACAAATACGAGGAACCCTTGCGCTTGGCCCCTAATTTCGGGCGTTGATTTTTTATCGACATAAATCTGACCTGTTACGAAAAAGAAGTCATAACAGATACCGTGTAGAATAATGCCGAACATAATCATCCAAGCTACTCCCTCGGTGGCGGCGAAGGCAAACAGGGCATAGCGTAAAACCCACGCTGCCATCCCGACCAAGAGCATCCACTTCACGCCCAAACGGCGAAAGAAGAAGGGCATCAGTAGCATAAACAACACTTCCGACATCTGTCCAAATGACATCTTGAAAGCCACATTTGAAATGGCAACATCATTGGCGAAGATCGGTGCAAAGTTGTAATACGTGGCTAAGGGAATACAGATGAGAAAAGAGGACAGAATGAAGACGTTGAAGGGCCTGCTATTTAGTTGGGCCAGAGCGTCTAATCCAAGAACTTCACGAACGGTAATTTTTCCTTTGTCTGCCGCAGGGGGAGGGGTGTGAGGCAGAGAAAAGCTGAACACACCCATGAGTAGACCCGAGATGCCAGCGACATAAAAAGGAACGGCTGTGGTTTCGGCTTTGAGGCCGAGGCTTACAAACACGCCAGCGACAATCCAGCCGATCGTTCCAAACACTCTGAGCAAGGGGAACTGCTTTTCCTGATCCGTAATATTGTGGAAGGCGAGCGTGTTCGTCAGGCCGATCGTGGGCATATAGCACAACATGTGGAAAGCCAGCAGCAGAATGAACGTGACTGGTGAGTCTACGGCGAAGGGCGCGGCCAGGATGGCCGCGCCACCCAAGATGTGCATAACGCCGAGCACTTTTTCTACGCTGAAGTAGCGATCAGCAATCATTCCCAGAAAGAAGGGAGAGATGACTGCGGCTAGCGGACCAACGGTATACGCCCAGTGGGAAATATCTCCCATACCATTTTCGCCCATGTAGATGCCAACGGTAACGTACCAGGCTCCCCAGACAAAGAACTGGAGAAACATCATGATGGAGAGGCGCGCAGTAGTCGAAGAGGTATTCATAGGCTCCGAGAATGGGTGAAAGGACCGACCTATTTACCGCCCACAAAGGGAAATCTCAAGCCGTAGCGCAAATGAGCTACTTGATAAAGGTGTAGCTATACTTTAAAAGCAGTGTTCTTGCTGCTAGTCGGGGAGCAGTTGGCGTCTTTTCAAAGCGATCTAGGCGTATTCCTTCGTTGTAGACCAAAAAGAAATCATTTCCCTCTCTCGGGTTATATCGGAAACGGAAATTACCCAATCCAAAGTCAGCGTCGGAACTGTATTGAACAAAACTGGATAGTGAAACCTTACGATTGAACGTAAAGCCCAGTTTTAGACGTACGGTATGGGCCTTGAAGGACTCCTTGCGCTCGCTGAATTGAACGTGATCATACTGATAGAAGCCGCTCAATTCGACCACTTTTGAAGCGGCCCATTTTGGAGTGGTATTGAACGTAAAGCGATCACCATCGAAAAACTCGCCAAGCGTAATGGCGCTTGTTGCTTGCGCCGCTTTTCTGCCGGTGGACTCGTATCTGAACTTGGCTTCGTGATAGGTATACCGCTTTTGGGGTATCTCAATGTCATCCGAAAGATCAAACGAGTCATCAAGGTTTTCAGTCCACCGAGTAATTCGAGCACCCAGATTTCCCTTGAGAGCGGTGGTGCCATCCCATTTTGCGGTGAGCTCGCGTGTCTGTAATGAGCCGTCGCTGTTATTTGAGATCAAATCTGCATACACGTTTGTTTCGTTTCGCTGAAACGTGTCGCCCTCTTGGCCAATGCGACCCCATCCGCCGTTCATTTTAACCTGGGAGTAGTCCTCTCTCATTTCGAATCCCATGTCCGGACGATAGTCTTGACCTGCCCTGTTGAGTTCGAGTGAGTAGTTCATCCCATCGATGCTTTCGCGTCTGAGGTGGGCATTTAATCGGGTTGCATCGAATCCTGATTCTACTTCCTCGTCAAATGTGTGGACCGCGGCCAGCGTCAGGTAGTTCTCCTCTCTTAGGTTGAAGATGCCATCGGCCGCAACGCCGATGTTTCTTCCACCGTCTTCGTCTATGCGAGATGTTACCATGCCCCCCGCGTAAGATCGCGGGTTCAAAACCTGTCTGCGCAAACGTAATACACCAAAGTTCTCCATGGGAAGCCCACTTTCACGACCTGACTGCATGTTTAGTGCACCGACATCCCAGCGACCTATACGGCCTACGATCTTGGCTCCACCTAATAGAGGGACCATCGCATCGTCATTGATGCCCACTTGCCGGGTATAGAAAAGGCGGTTAACGAGCC
This sequence comes from Bacteroidetes bacterium UBA7368, assembly GCA_002469915.1. Classification (GTDB taxonomy): domain Bacteria; phylum Bacteroidota; class Rhodothermia; order Rhodothermales; family UBA10348; genus UBA10348. The sequence goes on along the minus strand of DKOG01000050.1, from coordinate 6,076 downwards.
CAAAGTTTAGCTCAAAGTTGCTGGATCGTTCTTGAAAAAACAGGCGCTGTTCTGGGAAGAAAAGAGAAAACCTAGTGAGATTAACTTGCTGATCGTCGGCTTCTACCTGAGCAAAATCTGTGTTCACGGTTAGGTCCAGCGTAAGGTTGCTGGTTAAACCGACCTTGACGTCTAGGCCCACATCGAGAGTGGGTCCCTTTTCATTGACGTAAGCTGTTTCGGGATCATTTAACTCGTTCGTATTACTATGTCCTGCAAGGAGATAAGGCGTAATGTAGGTCGCTTTTTTTGCTTTCAGTTTCTCAAAAACTACTTCCTGGGCAACGCTTGGCTTGAAAAAGCTGAAGAACCCCCATGAGCGCTGGCGTTCTGGATACACATGTATTTCGCCTTCGCTTGCAATAAATCTATATACCGCCAGTCCCATTTTGGTCATATCGGTAGACGTGTCAAAACGGATGCTTGAAAGCGGGACTCTGATTTCGGCATCCCATCCATGATCACCAACGCTTGTTTCGGCATCCCAGAACGTGTTCCAGGACAGGTTCATCGGAATGTCTCCTTGGGCATCATTGAAGACCGAATTATCGATGCGTACACCGGATGCAGATACAATAAACATCAAGACATTTTCCTTGTCATTGAAGGTATCTAGCATCAATGCTACCTGATCATAACTGGCCTCCCACGCATCGCGTTTGTAGGTCGTCGCGGCAATGTTGGTGGGGTCAGGATCGTAACACTTACATGAGAAATAGATGTAGTCATCATCATATGCCACACGAAACTCAGTATCCCGGGTCGCAGGTGCGCCATAAGAAGGGCCATACACATGCCAAGGAATGGGTGTGACTGTAGACCAGATGGCTTCGTCTATTTTGCCATCAATGGCGATTTCTCCTTCAATGCGTTGAATCTGAACGGGCGTTTCGCTGCGAAACGTATGATCCTTGAACGAAGCATATTGGGCAAATAGGGGAGTGCTCATCGAGCATAGCGCGACGACAATCAAAAAGAAGAATATGCGTTTCAAGGCAGCGGTAGGTAGTTAGAGGGACCTTAAAACTACAACTTTTCAGCTATTCCACAAGCAGGCTGACTCCCTACGGCATGGCTGCCCAACACTCTACCTCGATAGCTGCTCCGAGGGCTAGACCGTCGGCACCAAATGCGGACCGGGCTGGTTTAGGTCCAGGGAAGTACTCGACATAGATTTCATTGAAGGCTCCCCATTGTGCAATGTCATCGATCATAACTGTACATTTGACCACGTTTTCTAGACTGGATCCTAGTTCTTCAAGGGTAGCCTTGATATTGTCCATGACTTGGCGGGATTCTGGCAGGATGCCACCCTCGATAAGCTGACCCGTTTCGGGGACTGTGCCGATTTTTCCAGAGAGAAACAGCATGTTTCCAACGCGTACTCCCGAGGAAAAAGGTCCCTCTGAATTGGAGGACGGAGTCATCAAATACTCCACAAGGGGAGACTCCATCACAGGTTCTTCGGCAGTCATTTGGTCTGTCTGACATCCGAATAGCGATAAAACAAGCAGGGTTAAGAGATACTTCATGATCGGTAGGGTGTTGGTGGGATTAGTGCGATAGTGGGGTCATTCGTTCGTAAACCTATTCTACTGCATAGATGCCTGATCCATATAGTCTAGCGTCAGATTCAATAGTGTTCGAACACCGAGCTTCATCCCCGACTCATCGATATAGAAATCTGGCGTGTGATGGGAGACTTTTACATCGGCAGGTACATCTAAGGGCTTACCTCCCAGAAAGAGAAATAGTCCGGGCGCTTCACGGGCAAAGAAGGAGAAATCTTCGGCGCCTGTTACCGCTTCAATCTGAACTACGTTTTCGTCCCCAGCCGTCCGTTTAAGCGTAGGCAACATTTGGTCGGTCAGCGTTGGGTCGTTGTATGTGACCGGATAATGGGCTGAGTAGGGGAGTTGTATTTCCGCTATGGCACCATTTGACGTCGCCGTGCTGTTCACGATGGTCCGAAAACGCTTATGTAGTTGGATGCGCATCTCAGGATCAAAGGTGCGAATCGTGCCCAACATCTCAAGTTCTTCCGGAATGATATTCGAGCGTACTCCACCGTGAATTGAGCCTATCGTTACCACTGCAGCAGCTTTTGTGAGTCGCAAGCTGCGACTCACAATCGTCTGAAGATTATTTATGATTTGGGCAGAAGTCACAATCGGATCGATACCCAACCAAGGGGCCGAACCGTGGGCCTGTTTTCCTTTCAGCACGATTCGAAAATCGTCTACTGCAGCCATCATGCCCATGGGTTTGTACTCAATCGTGCCCACATACGTACCGGCTCCGATGTGTAGACCAAATACCACGTCCACCCCTTCCATCACGCCCTCTTTCACCATGAGTTCGGCGCCACCTTCTTCCCCGGGAGGTGATCCTTCTTCAGCAGGTTGGAAAATGAACTTAACCGTGCCGTGGAGATCTTCGCGCATGCCGGCCAGGGCCTCTGCCGCCCCCATGAGCATTGCAATATGTGTGTCGTGACCGCAGGCATGCATTACAGGCACTTCTTCACCACGGTACAAGCTGGTCACTTCAGATTTAAAGTCCAGGTCCACCCGTTCTTTTACAGGCAGTGCGTCCATATCTGCTCTGAGCGCAACAGTGGGTCCGGGGTGTGCCCCTTTCAGCAGGCCGATTACTCCAGTGTGAGCCACTTCGGTCGTAACTTCCATGCCAAGCGAGGCCAAATGCTCGGCTACGATGCCAGCCGTTCGGAATTCTCGGTTAGACAGCTCTGGATGTTGATGAAAGTCTCGTCGCCACTCAATGACTTTCGGTTCAAGCGCGTCGGCAATCTGGTCGACGAGTTGTTGCCCGGAAGCAGGGAGCACGATTAGTGCGAAAAAGAAAACAGATAATAATCGGTTCATGGGCCTTTCGGGATTCAGATGGATCCGAAAAGAACGCCTACACCGAGGTGGCAATCAAGAAAGCCTGTGGACTAATCAATTTTCTCTAGCTTGACGGCCGTGCCGTATGCTAATAGTTCAGCGGCACCACTCATGACTTGGCTAGTCACAAAACGCATGTTGATTACAGCATCTGCACCCAAGTTTTGAGCGTCCCATTCCATGCGCTGTAGAGCCGCATTTCGGGCTTCAGTCAGCATCTCTGTGTACTCTTTAATTTCACCGCCGATCAGCATGCGAAAGCTGGCCAAAATGTCTTTACCAATATGCTTGGCTCGTATCGTATTGCCGCGGGCAATACCTATGGTTTCCGTGACTTTATAACCGGAAATACTATCTGTAGTTACTACAATCATGACACGTTTGGTTTATGAGGATCGTCTTTCAGGGACGCGTCTTCCTCACGCGCGGCCCAACGTTCTCCCAGAAGAGAAATGAATAAAACAACGAGGCCGATGCTTGCGACAACGCCTCCTATTTGAAGCTGAATAGGTAAGTACCAGAACCATTCTAGCAGCTTTCGTAGTGGTTCTACGACGTAGGAAAGGGCGGTCAGGATGCCGATCCCGATCATAACAATTCCCAATGTTCTGAAGTGCTGGTACATATTAATGTTTAGTCTCGAAGGCTCCTCTCGTTCCGTGCGTCTTGAATCCGTTCTAGGATGAGAGAAGCAAAGATGAAAAGCAGTCCAGAAATCGAGAGCGCAAGTGAGACGATTATCTTGGTTGGAATATCAACTGCGAGTAGCAGGTTGAGCAAGCGCATGACTCCCCGGTAGGCTAGATAGCCTGCGCAGAAATAGGCTCCTAGACGCCACAGAATCAGACCGACTTGGGTCGAAAGATGGGTGAAATGGGTAGGTGGTTTCTGCATGAGTTATCGACTTTCGATTAACTCCAAATTGTGCGTATGATGCCGTGGAATAGATACCGATCTATCTAGGATAATGCAGCTTCAGCATCAATTTTTTCACGAATGGACCCACCGTACATGAACCAGACGGCCATGAAAAGGGCTGCAACGATTGGGCCAATAATAAATCCGACGGCACCGAAGAGGAAAATGCCTCCCAGTGTACTGATGAGCACCAACAAATCGGGCATTTTTGCATCTTTTCCAACCAGTCTGGGGCGTAGAAAGTTGTCTATGGTTCCCACGATGAGTACACACCAAAGTGTGAAGGTCATCGCCACCCAAAATGGGCCTTGAGCAAACAGAAAGACAGCAGTCGGAATCCATACGATGGCAGAGCCAATAGCAGGGATGAGGGATAGGACTACCATCACGGTAGTCCAGAATGCCCATCCTGGAATGCCAACGACTAAGAATGCGACTCCAGCGAGGCCACCTTGTATAATTCCGATCACCAATGATCCTTTGAGAACAGCTCCCGCAACGGACACGATTTTCTCGACTAACTCCTGCTTTGGGTACTCCGGAAGAGGCACATAGCCAAGGAGCCGATTCATCAAGTGGGTACCGTCCTTGATGAAGAAGAACATGGCATACAGCATGACAAAGAGCTGTAGAAAAAAAGCTGCCGTACCTCGGGACACTTCGACGACACTATTGGCCAAAAACTGCCCGGTCGCAGTAGCAAATTCACTCAACTTGGAAAGGAGTTCGGCCTGTTCTGGAAGTAGGCTCCCAATCAATGGGTAGGTCGCCAATAAGTCGTCCCATGAGCCCGCTTGCGCAATTTGGGATTCTATCCATGGTCTGGCAGCCTGACTTATGTCTACGGCTTGTTTAGCTACAATACTGAGGAATCCGAACACGGGAATCCCAATTACAACGATTAAGAACAGTAAAGTTAAGGTGGCTGCGAGGCCTTCTCTTCCTCCACATTTCTTCGTCGTATACCGCTGGAAGGGCATAGCCATTGCGCTAAAAATGGCTGCCAAAAAAAGCGTTATTAGAAAGCCCCTCACCATCCACAAAAAAAGTAGAGAGATGGCAATGACCATAAAAAACAGAAATCTGCGCTGAGTACGGTCCAGGTTTGAGGACATGGGGAAATCTGATAGTTGCGGTGCGGTAATGTCATATGAATATAGTGCGCATCCCGCCTAAAGTGTGGTTTCAAAGTTGATCGTAGCCATTTGCTAACCGACTTTTAAGGGTAAGGTGTCCGGAATATTTAATGAGGTCATATCATGTTAGGGACCAGCCCATTGAGCCGTCTGTTTGGTAAAAATCCATTCAGTTTATTGAAGCAGCATATGCGCGTATCCCTCGCATGCGCTGAAGAATTGCCGGATCTTTTTAAGGCGCTGGAAGCGGGTGACCAAGCGAAGGTTGCTGAGCTGAAAGACAGCATTTTCAAGCTAGAAGCTGATGCTGATCTTCTTCATCGGGAAGTGCGACAGAATCTGCCACGTACTTTCATGCTCCCAGTTAATCGTCGTGACCTTCTGGACCTGCTCGAAATGCAGGATAAGATTGCCGATGTGACTCAGGATATTGTCGGTCTTTTATTCGAACGGCAGATGGCTTTACCCGAGGGTATCAAGGACCATATTCACCCCTATGTGGAAGATTGCCTGAACGTAGTCCGACACGGCGCCTCCATTATTGAAGAAATGGACGAATTGCTGGAAACTGGATTCTCGGGCCCTGAGGCCGATAAAGTCAGTGCGATGATCGATGAGTTGAATACGATTGAAGATCAATCCGACGAAAGTGGCATTGCGATATCAAGCGCCTTGTTCAAATTCGAGGACCAAATGAACCCCGTATCAGTCATTTTCTGGCATCGACTGATTGAGTGGATCGGAGACACAGCGGATTATGCGGAAGCTGTAGGAAATCGTCTCCGTCTTATGATAAGCGCCCGTTAGTCTCCCCACTTGATTTAACCGTCTCATCACTATGGAAATCATTGTACTATACGGCCCGTGGTTTATCGGGCTTGCCCTCCTTTTTGGACTCTATATGACCTGGGGGGTCGGAGCTAACGATCTGGCTAACGCCATGGGCACGTCTGTTGGAGCCGGTGCCCTTTCTGTCAAACAGGCGATCGTTATTGCTGCTTTGTTTGAGTTTGCTGGAGCCGTGCTGGCTGGTGGTAGTGTGACCAGTACCGTTCGAAAAGGCATTATCGATCCTTC
>DKOG01000014.1 GCA_002469915.1 Bacteroidetes bacterium UBA7368 | reverse complement strand
CTTCAAATTCGTCTTTTGGATGGCGCTGCTGCTTGTGTTAAGCCGGGTGGGTTACTTGTTTATAGTACATGTACCACCGAGCGAGAAGAGAATATGGGTCAGGTTGAAGCGTTTTTAGAACGCCATGCTGACTTCCGTTTGGAGCCAGCTCCCGATATCATCCCCGCGAGGTTGAGAGACGCTCAAGGTAATTATGAAAGCCGTCCGTATGAGTCTGATATGGATGGAGCGTTTGCCGCTCGTTTGAGAAAAAAATAGGTCTATTGAAACGTTGGCCGGGAAGGGTAAATCTTCGTTTTTCAGAAACCTGACGGTGCAACGAGCATTTGGAGATGAAAAGGAAAATGCACCTTACGCCTATTATGCGTCGAATATCGTTTCTCGCTCTTATTTGGGTCGTCCTTCACCTGACTTCCCCTGATGCGCATGCACAGCGCGTCGCCAAATACGGTGCAGACTTTTTGGCTGGTGGAGTCGGGGCCCGAGCTCTCGCAATGGGAGGAGCGCACATTGCCGTATCCGATGATGTCTACTCTGGTTTCTGGAATCCAGCAGGGCTTGTGGGTGTAACGTCCAAAGAAGCCTCGTACATGCATGCTGAACGCTTCGCGGGCGTGGTCTCCTTTGATTATGCAGCATACGCTATGCCGTTTTCAGAACGTTCGATTCTCGCTGTATCCCTGATTAGAAGCGGAGTAAATGATATTAAGAACACGCTAGATGCGTGGGATGCGGAAAGAAACCAGCCAAAACCAGACCCTGGCTCCTCAGTTACGACATTTTCAGCCGCGGACTGGGCACTCATGATTTCGTACGGAAAGCGGATTGGTAGTGGCTTTTCGGTCGGGGCCACTTCGAAAATCATTCGCAGAAACATCGGTGATTTTGCTTCTGCGTGGGGGTACTCGATGGATGTGGGTGTTCGTTGGCAGACAGGATCTTGGCTTCTTGGAGCTAATCTTCAAGATGTGACCACAATGTTGCAGTCCTGGAGCGTTAATTCGGGATCGCTTATCAACTTGCGAGACGTTTTTGGTGACGACCTTCCCGAGGGTGGAACAGAGATCGTGCTTCCTGTGCTTAGACTTGGGACAGCCCGGTCCATGAACGTGGGCACCGGAACGTTGTTGGTCAGTTTGGACGCGGACCTAGCATTTGATGGCTACACCACGAATTCCATCTCTTTCGGTGACACTTCTGTGCATCCCCGTTTAGGCGTCGAATACGCGTATGCGGATGTCGTTTTTCTGCGAGGAGGGATCAACCGCGTATTGGTTCTGAAAGACGATGGGCTAGATCTGACTCCTTCTCTGGGCGCTGGATTCAAACTGGGCGCTGCGGAAGTTGATTATGGATTCGGTGATTTTGCCGGTCTGGTTTCGGATCTTGGCTTTTCACACCGTATTTCTGTTAAGTATCGCTTTGACAAGGCGAGCCAATGAGCACACCGTCCCCATCGGAAGTCGCCCTTATCATTCCTCTCTACAACGAGGAAGCCGTTCTGCCGCATCTCGTGGCCGAAATAGAGGCTTTTCGTTCAGAACGCAATGAGTCGATTGATATCATCTTTATTGATGATGGCAGTACGGATCTCTCAGCCCGATTGGTGCAATCGTTAACGGGTGATCTGAAAGGATACCAGATGATCCGCTTCTCCAGGAATTTTGGACACCAAAAGGCGGTCTCGGCGGGAATCAATCTGTGTAAGAACAAAGCTGCCATTATCCTAGATGCTGATCTTCAAGACCCGCTCGATGTAGCCGGCCGCATGATTGATAAGTGGAAAGAAGGATATGATGTGGTTTACGGAGTGCGGAATAAACGCGAAGATGTGTCTGTTATACAACGGATTACAGCCTATTGGTTCTACCGTCTATTTAGAGCCGTTGGTGAGGTGGATACACCGGTCGATGCAGGCGACTTTCGATTAATATCGCGTCCCGTAATAGAGGCTTTCAATGAACTTGATGAGCAGCAACCCTATGTACGTGGGCTTATTTCCTGGTTAGGTTTTCGCCAAACAGGCATCCAATACGCACGTCCCGGTAGAGTAGCGGGTCAAACGAAATACCCGTTGAAGAAGCGTTTTCACCTTGCCTTGGATGGATTGACCTCCTTTTCGTCTAGACCCTTGAGGACGGCTGTTAGCCTTGGATTGCTGATTTCAGCTGGCTCTGTGCTTGGTTTAGTCTGGGTCGTGCTAACCAAATATGTGTTGGGTACAGCCATCACGGGATGGGCTTCTCTGATTTTTGCTGCTTTCTTTTTTGGTGGTCTACAACTTTTCTTTTTGGGCGTAGTCGGTATGTATGTCGCGCGCGTTTACGACGAGGTTAAAGGCCGACCTCGATATATCATTTCGGATGTCTGGGATTCCGGGAGCATTCAAGTTGGAAGCGTGTTGGATGAATCAACAGCACAGGAAGCATGAAAAAAGAAGATTGGACAGGAGTATCGATAAGCCTAGGTGTTCACGTTGTGATCATCTTGTTACTGTCCTTTCTCACCGTTGCTGCATCTGAGGAGACTCCGATTGGCTTTATGGAAGTGGAGTTTGGCCCCATTGCTGATGGGCGCCCCGTTCAGAAGGCTCCAGAAACACCAGAGCCAGAGCCAGAAGAGTTTGAAGAGATAGAAGAGACGGAAGAACAACCGGCCGTCGCGCCTCCGGAGGAAGCGAAACCCGTTGAGCTTCCGGATCAGGCGGAAGAGGTAATCGACGTTGAGACGATCGAAACGCCTGAGACAGAAGTTATTGCGCCAGAAGAGCAGAAGACAGAAGAAGAGGAAGAAGCTCCTGATCCAGAACCTGAAAAAGAAGTAGTTAAGCCACTTGGAAGCGGAGCGTTAACCGTAGATGAAGGGGATGACTCAGGGGATGATGGCTCGTCATCGGAGCCTGAAAAATCGGCACCATTTCAAATTGAAGGGTTGAATAGAACCGAACGAACTACCCCGCTACCCGTGATGGTTTCAGAACGGGATGTAACCATTCAGGTCCGCATATTCGTTGGCCCCGATGGACGCGTAATACGAATGATGCCCGTACGAAAAGGAGATCCCGCTCAGGAAAGAGCTGTGATGGAAGCGCTGAGCAAGTGGAGCTTTAATGCATTGCCCCCAAACGTGCCGCAAATTACTCAGGAAGGACTGGTTTCATTCCGATTCAGTAGACAGTAGACCCTTTTCGCGAAGCGCAATAAGCTTGGGGACTACTTGAATACCTCCCCAGACACGCGGGAAAAAGCTCTCGAGTTTGGATTGATCTCCGACGCACCTTCCGAGTCCCAATGCACACTCTCCATTGGTGACGATGCTTAATTCACTGGAACACGTGTTCACATGGGTGAGCTCGGGATTATGGCTGAAATAATCCCAGATGGCCTCTGTCTTGATGTGGGCGAGGCCAGAAGTCGCCAAATGCCCCAGCTTTAGCGCTAGTGGCGTAGAAAATCGAGGAGAATGTGATTTGAGGTTTAGCCCCGTCATGCCCACCGTTTCATACTGAGTTTTCGGGTCTAATCGGCATCCCGTAGTAAGTAGACGACTATACTTTCTTCCGCCTGTTATCGTACCAAATGGCGCGAGGTCATCGTCGGCAAAACCGTATAGATTCCACGGCGCGTCTTGCGATCGTAGAGGAATGAATCCTTCCGGTGAGCGTTCGTCGGGGTTAAAAGAGGGCGATGATCCCTGTCGCTTGAGCAGCGCCAAGTAAAAGCCTCCCGTGTCATTGTCTTGCGGCCAAATCCTAGAGGTGCGTTTTAGTTGGGCATCAAACTGTTCGCCTTCCCACGACGTAAGACCCGGGCGCATTTTAAATCCCGGAATCGCGATCGGAACCACTTCGCATTCCATACCTGGCTTCAGTCCCTCTAGCACTCGGTGGACGACGCGCTCATTTTCCTCGGGGGAATAGGTGCAGGTCGCATACAACACGTGTCCTCCCGGTTTGACGCACGCTATGGCCCGGTGCAGAATATCCTCCTGCATGCGAGTAAGTTTCTTTCGCTCTCTGGCATTGTCTCGAGATAGGACACGGAGGTGCTTTCTAGACGTGCCTTCGCAGGTACACGGGACATCGGCGAGTACATGGTCAAAAAGGTGTTCGGGAATAGGAAAGCTTCGGGCATTATAGGCAGTCGTTAACACATTGGCGAGTCCCATCCTGTCCAGCGTACCATTCAAAACACCCAGCCGGCTTCGGTGCAGGTCATTTGAGACCACCATTCCCGTTTCTCCCAAAAAAGCGGATACCTGAGCCGTTTTGTTACCCGGGGCAGCGCATAAATCCAACACGGAATCTCCTTTTTGAAGGGGAAGAGCGTGAACGGCGCTCATGGCAGACGCTTCTTGAATGATCAATTGCCCCGTCAGGAATGCCTTCCAAAATCCGGGGTGGTGTGAATCAGGAATCCGGAAGGAATTCGGATTCCAATGTAACCTGGAGCCTCCAGCGGCTGAAATCCAGTTCATATCTGGATTTTTGATGGGGTTGAGCCATCCCGTTAGCGATAATGGAGTCGTACAAGCCTCACCGAAATCATCTGAGTCCTCGATTAGGTGAGCATATCGTTCCAGAGCCGGCATTAAAGAGCTCATTTGGCATCCTCTCGATCGGTAAAGCGAGTTCGTACGGTTAGTCGAATGGCCAGTTGGTCGTTCGTGCCGGTAGGGTGATTGAGGTTTTCCGTATCAGGAATATTTAGCAGGGATAAGGCTAGACTTAGGTTATCTGCCCACAGATCCTTGGTAACGGACCCTTCGATATAGCTTTGCCACGGCCGTTTGGACTCCCAGGCAGGAGCATACTCCGGCCACAGCCGCGGACTTCCAATTTCCATAGATGCCCGAAGATGGAGGCGTTGCGTTGGCGAATGTTTAATACTGGCTGTTACTCTATGCGGAGCTAAGCCTGTAAAGTGTTTCCAGAAAAGAAGATCTTGGTTAGCGATCAGGTGCAGGTACTGATACCCAAGTCGTGCGGTTGTCCGATGTTCAAGCTTCATAAGAAACGATAGGCTTGGACTAAGAATGCGACCAGAACGCCCTATTTGGTATCGGGATACTGGTCGAAATGTCCCGCTGCCTTCGTGGAGATCATGAATGCGGTCTGGAAGAGTAAGACCTTGGAACTGTCGAGCTGAAAGTTCGATGAGAGCACTCACCTTTTCAGAAAGAGGTGACCGAGAAACCAGCATGACCTCCATGGTCGTTGAACGCGTTACGCTACCAGGCCAGCTATATGCGCCAGCCCACGCATCGAACTGCATGCCTTCCTGAATCCAGCCCAACGTGTTCCAAATGGAGCGTGGAATTTTGCTTTCCGCAGCCACTGAAAATCTCACATGGCCTCCTGTGGAGCGTAGCCTGCTCAGTTCAAAAAAAGAGGACCAAGACCAGGCATTCGTAGAAACACCAACATCGATGGGAGATGAGACGTGTCCATCCAGCTTGGTCGCTGTGCGCTGGGTCCATGCGGAGCTCAGGCTGATTCGGGAATGGACCAATGCGAACTTGTCACGGGATACGCTGCGTTGCTGCTGCATGTCATTGACGGTTCCGCCAACTGCGGTAGTTAGGAGATGGTGCCCAGCTCGGAACGATAGGTAGGCTTCGCCCTTCGCTTCACGGAGAAGGGTGGGGTTGGGAAGATCGACGGCAGAAGGATGATTGTTCGTCTGAAGACTCCGGGCAACCAACGTAGCGCCTGATTGAACGGCAGGGAATAAACGAAGTGCAATGCGGGAGTTCAGCCATTTCCAATCCTCTTGCAACGGCCATTCCCACCCGGCAATTTCATCGAGGAGAAAGTTATTCCGAAAGGTCCGTCCAGCCCAGATATCAAAGCTGAAACGGTCTTTCTTGAACAGGAGTCTTAAGCTCGGAGATAGCCGATCTACTACTGGTTTAATATCGCCTCGAAACACCCGCCATACTCTACGCCGGATTCTATCGTCGGTCATGTGATAGGCATCGGTGTCCAAAGCGATCTGCGCGAACCAAGCGGTCGATCCATAGGAAAGACGCAAATTGGTGGTTGGACCACTTCGGTCAACATTTTGAAGACTCATATCCTGGTAAATGGTGGGCCCAGGATCTCCCGTTTCATTTACCAAAGCAACCGATCCGCGAAGAGAAAAGCCCTTAGGTTTGCGGGTAGTAATACGTATGCTTCCGTCCGAAACGGAGCCACCATCGTGTAACTGAAGGCCGCTGCTAACAGAAAGTCGTTCAATATCGGATGGGGATATTGGGGCGAGGTCATGCCAGTTACGATCCATGAACTGGAAGGTCATCTGATGGCCATCTACGATTAAGGCCGGACCCATTCCATGCGACCCACCTAGGCCACTTCCCGGAAAACGTATTCCATATTGGTCACTGGACCATTGGCGTAAGGGGCCCAGGTTTCGCAGTACTTCTGAGAGACGGCTTGCCGCTATAGCTTGCACTTCCTCGCCGGTCCAAACGTGTTCCAGGCTCGTTTCTTGAGCCCGTACGACAAGAGGTGTAAGGAAGCCTAGTAGGAAGCATAGAATACCTCCGAATACTATGTGCTGCAGAGACTTCACCTCAGAATATGCCCAATCCATGCGGGGCTTTCCATCTTGATGGAAAGCCCCGCAGTTAGCTGAATCATTGAAAAAGGGGGATTCGTGAATACACGGGCTGCATCTGCTTGAATGAATCCCTGAAGTGAACCAAAAAACTGTCTACGAAGGCGCAGAAATGTCGAAAAAACGAATTCACTTTCTTTCCGCTCTCCAGATACCTGTTCGCTATCAAAAACCATAAAATAGTTTGATAGCGCGATTCCGCTCGTTAGTCGAACAGCATTCAATGGCGACGATGAGACGGACCAGGCCCCAGAAATTTGTACGGCATAAAAGTCAGGTAGCCCCGCCTCGTTTGCAGACCAAGGAAGCCAACTTGCTGCAGCCTCTAGGTCACCCCAATGGAAGGGCGTTGTACCGTGCGCTCGAACGCCATAACCGGGCGTCCACCCATTCAAGCCGTGGACCAAGGGGGCGGAGTGTCCACCCATGGCGATGCGGATGGAGCTGAACGGTGTGGTTTTTAGACTGTCCTGCCCAAAAACGGTAAGGGTGGTAAGTAGCGCTAAAAGGATCGAAAGAAGCGAGTATCGCACCTAGAACGCACCCCGCCACATAAATCGATAGCCTATAGAAAGGAATCCGGTCATATAGAAATCAGCTTCCCCTTCGAGATGATTGGCGTTTGTAACGATGTTACCACCTACTTGACCGTGGATCTGTATGCCTTTACCGACCGTGCCTCGGACTCCTATGCTCGGTCGAATAGTGCGTTCAATGACGCCATCTAGTAGGGCATCGGCCTCCTCGTTTTTCGGAAAGGGCTTCAACATATGCTGTTCACCTTGCAACAGGAATTGAACAGCGGGCGTGAAAACAAGGCCCGAAGAATGAAACCAGTTAAGACCTAAGGCTGATGAAATAAAATCACTGTACTGAGTGCCCATTCCTCGCTTTAGGTATACATATTTCCCTTCGGTTTGCTCAGAGTTGTAGGTTCTAGCAGTAACCAATGTGGTTTCCGAATACAGGTCTAAGCGCGGGGCTATTTGTGCACGATACAGATGAAACGTTCCAGCTAATGAGGGGGGCTCTTCTCCTGCTAAGATGTCAAAGTCGTCGAGTGCTACCTGAATCTGCATCAACGTCCGTCCACTTTGTCGACTGAAAAATGCTCCCAGTAAGCCGTTATTCTCTTCGTTTTTGGGTCGTTCGTCCACCGACATAAAAGCGATCTGAAAGGGATTGGCGTATCGGAGAGACAATCCACTGTTACGGCCGGAATACAAAATGGAATGCATAAGACCCAGCGTCCAAGACTCCTTTTGAATGGTTAGGCGGTGTGCGGCTAGATAGCGTCGTTCACTACCGCTTGAAACCGAATCATCACCAGCTACACCTGTAAAACGCCCATCCCCCGTAATGCTGTCTAGCTCCGAAAGGCTACTTTGAATAGAGAGTTTTTTTGATCCAATACGCAAAGAGATATGGTCCATGGGACGAGGATTGTCACTTAGGACTAGACCGGGTTGCTGATATCCGCCCCAGTGTTGCCGCACCCGTCCGATACTGAATTGTGCCACAGAGCCGGTATAGGCGACGTAGGCATTTTCTGGTCGCGTAGCCCATCGGTGTGCCGTATCCATGGATTCTGGGTCACGGTCGTAGTAGCGATCGTGACGAAATCCCAATGCCGCGGTCCAGTTTCCAATGGTAAACCAAGATTCGTATCCCAGCCGAGTAAACCAATCTGGGGTTGGATCAGCGTCGTACCGTATATGATTCAGATTTTTCTGGGTTGAGCCGGTAAAAGCTGGGCTAACGCGAATACCCCAGTGCCCAGATTGTAGGTCTGTCGATTTAAAAAGGTGGGACTTGGCCTCTTCAGCGATTTGATTGGACAGGGGGTCGGTGTCGGAAATACGACTTAGCGCTTCCAAGTAGCCTAATTCTGAAACTGGATAGATACCGGAATTAAACTCGTCCATCCAACCTCGAGCAAGAAGTGCGTTTAGATTCCACAGTGAAGGGCTATCTAACGGTAAGATGGGCCCAGTTTGCGCCAAGACGGGTTGCGTAAAAAGCAAAGCCGCAAGAACGAGCAAATAGGAGGGATTCCGGACACGCATATAAAAATTGCTTTCCAGTGGGGAAGGACGAAGAATAGACCTGTTGCAAATTAGGTGAAATGGGACTGATTTTCAGCAAATGTCGTATGAGTTGCGAACTGGGCAGGCACCATCTAGTTTTTGTTGCGTTTGGACGAGCTAATAGACTTGCAAAACTCACTATATTCAGGCATCAAAGGCCGGTTGGCTTGTGAATAGAAAGACTGAGCTCATATTCCTTGTGTTCGTAGATGCGTTGGCTTTTTCAGTGGCCAACCTCTTGTGGTATCGAGCCCGGTTTAACTGGGGGTGGTTTTCTGATCCCGTGTTTACCCCCGATCAAAGTATGGCTGGGGCGATGATTCTGGTCTTGTCCGGGTTCTGGTTGCTCGTCTTTCTCTTTTTTGGACTATACCGCGAGCGGTATGCTGCTTCTCGGTTTGATGAACTGGTGACCATTGCGAAAGTGGTTACGATCGGAGTATTGGTTCTCTTTTTCTTATTTTTTGTAGACAGCTTAGATGCCTATTCGGCGAAATGGAACCTACTTGTCTATTGGATTGCCGTTGTACTTACGGTTTCCTTCGGAAGGATTTTGGTGCGCTCAGTCCAAAAGGTTCTCATTCTGAAAGGAAAGGGGCTGCATAAGGCGTTGGTAGTCGGTTTTACAGATGTGGTGGATTCCCTTCACGAAGAGGTCGCCCGATACCCTGAGGCCGGTCTGGACATCGTAGGCGCCATTCGGTTGTCGCGAGATGCTACTAACACCGTACCTCCCAATGGACATTACGATATCAAGGATTTACCTCGATTGATTGACGACCTAGAGGTGCAAGATGTATTAATCGCACTGGGCCCTAATGACGGCGATCAGCTCATGGAGGTTTTGAGATACTGTGATGGTAAGGCTGTGACACTCAAACTCGTCCCTGACTTTTATTCCATTATTGGTGGAATGGCGCGAACGGAACACATGTATGGTCTTCCGCTGATAGAAGTAATGCCAGAGCCTATGCAGGCATGGGAGCAGAGTGTAAAGCGCCTATTCGATGCTACGCTTTCATTGATTGTGCTTGTTGTAGGCCTCCCATTCTGGTTGCTTCTAGGTTTAGCCGTCCGGATTTCCAGTTCTGGTCCGGCAATTTATCGTCAGACTCGAATCGGTCAGCATGGAAAATCGTTTACGATGTTCAAATTCAGGACAATGGATGAGCATGCCGAAGCAGGCACTGGGCCGGTTTGGGCTCAAGAAGATGATCCTAGATATACATCCGTTGGAAGGTGGCTTCGCAAAACCAGATTGGATGAGATTCCGCAGTTTTGGAACGTGCTCAAAGGAAATATGAGTTTGGTAGGACCGCGCCCTGAGCGGCCGTTCTTTGTTGACCAATTGGCAGATGAAATCCCGTTGTATTCCCGCAGGCATCGA
>DKOG01000032.1 GCA_002469915.1 Bacteroidetes bacterium UBA7368 | reverse complement strand
TTGTTGTACGAGGAGCTTGGCGGAGAGTACGCAACGTGAAGTGGACAGATGGTGAAATACACGACGTAGACATTCAGCCGTTTAAAGTGTTTTCGGATGACCGAGGATGGCTTGCTGAACTCTTTCGAACAGACGAGATAGCCCCAAACGCTTATCCCGAGATGGGCTACCTATCTGCAACAAAACCGGACGTAGCCCGCGGTCCGCATGAACACGTAGCGCAAACGGACCGATTTGCCTTCTTCCATGGCACATACCAATTGTTTTTGTGGGACGCTCGATCCGACTCGCCTAGCTCAGGCGTTCGCCAAGTACTCGCAGTAGGTAGTTCCAACCCAATACTCATCACCGTCCCCCCGGGAGTTGTCCACGCCTATCGGAATATCGGAGAGGAAGACGCCTTTGTCTTAAATTTTCCCGACAAGCTGTTTGCTGGCCCTGGAAAGAAAGAACCCGTTGATGAAATCAGACACGAGGATCAACCTGATTCTCCATACACATTGGAGCCTTAGCAGCTTATGGTGCTTCTTCTTTTTGATATTGATGGTACCCTTCTCACCTCTGATGGAGTAGGCCGAAGATCTATCGAGGAGGCGTTGAGTAAGGTCTGTAAACGACCCATTGATGCGTCTGGAGTCACCTTTTCCGGTCGGACAGATCCGGCCATCGTACGGGAGATACTAACCCATAACGCCCTTAGTCCATCCGAAGTAGCTGACCTAATTCCCTCCTGCTTAGATGCCTATGCATCTTTAATGAGTAGCGTAGTGCTTGAAGAAAATGTGTCATTGCTTCCCGGTGTCAGTGAATTACTCGATGCCATCTCGCTTCAACCCGATTACCATCTGAGTTTGCTAACGGGCAACTTGGAGCACACGGCATGGCTCAAGCTCAAAGCCGGTCGGATTCACCAGCATTTTTCTTTCGGCGCTTATGGCAGTGACCATGAGGACCGAAACCAGCTTCCGGAAATCGCCCATAAACGCGCTAAGACAGAGTTAGGCATTGATTTTCACCCGGAGAAACTGATTGTCATTGGCGATACGGAGCACGACATAGCCTGCTCAAGGTTTTTTGGAGCGCGCTGTATTGCTGTTTCAACGGGTATGATTTCCCACGAGGACCTTCACGCTTGTGAGCCTGACCTGCTCTTACCCAGCCTAAGCCATCTAGATGAGGTGATGAACTACCTCGATGATATTGCTCAGATCTAAAGAGGGCGGATTTAAAGGGTATATTCTTTAGCTAGTTCAAGGAGCAAAGCTTCACAGGTTCGGTCCACAATCCTGAAGACCTCTTCAAACCCGTCTGTTCCACCGTAATAGGGATCAGGCACCTGACCATCACCCGGCTCTGGATCTAGATCTCTAAATAGGCTCACTCTAGACCCAAAGGCTGTGTCCCTGTCGAGGGACAACATGTCATTCAAGTTATGAGCATCCATCGCGTAGATGTGATCAAACCCGCCTAGATCAGCAACCGTGAATTGGCGAGCCCGCAAGTCGTCGAGCTGTATGCCATGGCTCGAAGCCGTTTTGCGCATTCGGCGATCCGGAGCCTGGCCTGCGTGCCAGGCTCCGGTACCAGCCGAGTCAATCTTAAATCGATCAGATAGTCCTTGTTTATCTACCGCAGCCTGGAAAACGCCCTCCGCTAGTGGACTCCTGCAGATATTACCGAGACAGACGAATAGTACTCTAACGGGCGCACAATGGGGCATCAATGATTTCCTATTTACTTGATCCTAATGTCCTGCGCACCATCCAGTTATTGGATAGAACAAACACGGTGATAACGATTCCCCATTGAGCCAGCATCGTCATTACGCTGTAAGGATCGAGAGGATTAAACCAGGTATCTGGTGCATATTCAGTCACAGATAACCAGATCCACCACCCAAGCAGTACAATTGCTTGAGCAGGTATCACAAACTTCATCAGCAACTCCCATCCACGTCCGGCCTTCCAGTCACTTTCGACTACATCAACAGCGTCTTTTCTAAAGGCAGAAACGCCGTATTTGTTGATTGAGAAGGCAATAAAGGCGCCGGATATCATCAGTGCTACACCCCAAACGAAGTCCTGATTGCCGAAAAAGGTCAGATTGATAGCGGATGGGATTCCCATCAAAAACGAGACTGAACACACCGACATGACCGCGCTTTTGCGTGACAAACCGAAATCCACCAAAATCCGGGAGGTCAATTCGATCATCGAGATCAAAGAACTAAATGCAGCGAATGCCAGCCCTAAGAAAAAGAGGATGGCTAGCGGATTTCCGAAAGCCATCTTTGCAAACAGCTGCGGCATCCAAATAAACGTTAGCCCGGTAGCTGCTGGCCCGCTCGTACGCATGAGTTCCAAAACCTCAGGTTTCGACATTTCAGCCCCAAGCACGGCAAAGACGGTTCCAAAAATGGTGATCGCAGCGAGTAGAGATACCAAGTTATTTCCCACCCCGGTGATCAGCGCGTTCTTTACGACACCATGTTTGGCATGCATATAGGCGCCATAGGTCAGGATGAGCCCCCATCCTGCTCCCGTATCCCAAGCATTCTGAGTAAGCGCCTCTAGCCATAACCGCGGTTTTGCTAGCGTGGCCCAATCAGGCGTAAACAAAAATGCAATACCCGCTCCTGCTCCATCGAGGGTAACAGCCCGTATGACTGAAATGAGCACAATGGTAAACAAGGCTGGAATCAGGACCTTGTTGGCCTTTTCGATAGATTTCACTCCTTTCCAAACGACGGCTGCACCAACCGACATCGCTAACGCGTGGAAAACCAATGGCAACCCCGAGGACTGGAATCCATTCCAGACCTGCATGGATGATTCAGTTGAAATAGGTAATGGATTAAGCACCATCTGACTGAAATAATACACACACCATCCAGCGACGACAGAGTAATAGAACATGATGGCGGTTGCCACGAAGGCTATAAATGCGCCCATCCAAGCAAATTTCTCACCGGCCACTTTTGCAATCGTTCCGACAACCCCCATGCGTCCTTTACGGCCAAGAGCATACTCTGCAATAATCAGCGGCACTGACCAAACCAGAAGAAACACTATCCAGGCCAGAAGAAAGGCTCCTGCTCCAGCATCTCCGCTATTTGAGGCTGCAATCCGAGGAAAACGCCAGATATTGCCTGTTCCTACGGCAATTCCAAGCACACTAAGTAACAATCCGATTCTACTGGAGAATCGTTGATCTTGATCTGACATAGTTTCCGAAACTGGGTTTAATCGCTATTCGATGTCGTCGGGGTTGTCCGAAAGACTGAGCGGATAATAGGTAAACGAGACATAATTCTGCATGTGCAAATCATAGTGGTCTGAAAGTGGATTTCCACTCTGCCCGCCCGGATAAACTCCCTTTGCAGTGGGTGGAGAGGTCGAAAAATCCACAACTACTCGCCAGGACGCACTCGAATACACGGGATTACTCTTTGCAGGACTTAGGGTCTCTTTGTATCCAGGGAACGGATAGGGTCCGCGCCAGAGGCTTTTTAGCGCCTCTGACCGAGTGATATGACGTACGACTAGAGACTGAGTCTCGCCTAGCGTGCGATCTGCATATCCATCTTCTTTCCACTTCCCGCCCGTCTCGTCTAAGGCTAATCGCAAAAGGTCTCGATGCGTCTCCACCTCGGCGGTTTCTTGAACGTCAAACCACGTTTCATTTCCCGAGGCAATCAAATCCAAAATGTAAATCTCCTTAGGTGTGGACCCGCCTTTAAATACGTCCTCATCCCAAACCGAGTTAACGAAACGATCTAAAAACCAAGTGAACAATCTAGCCGAAGATGATTCGAGCATCATGTTACCATCGAAGTCAAGCAGCGTGGACTTAAGTTTTTGACCGGCATCCGATAGGCCCTCAATGTCCTTAATTAAGGGAAGAAACAGTTCAGCTTGTCCGGACTGTACATCGGCCTGATAGCTGGCAATATCCTCAGGTGTGTGCTGCCCTTTGTTGCTCAGTAGGTCGTCAATGCGACGAGACCGATAGATGGATCTCCAATCCTGACCCATGTAGTGTGGATACGTCTTGGGGGCTGGCCGCTGATTGGTAGAAGTTAGGTAGCCTCTATCAGGTGAAACAGCATGAGGTAATTCATCAAACGGAACGCGTCCAATCCACGCTGTCTCTGAGGTCGTTCCATCTTGAACACCAAACCCTTGACCATGAGCCCGAACAGGTAAATATCCTGTAGAGCGAATAGCGATGATGCTATCCGAACCCGCATAAAGAATATTTTGCATCGGGTAATCCCAATTACGAGTAGCCTTGTCGAAGGAGGCATAATCCGTAGCTCGGTTCATGTCCCAAATCGCCGAAAGCGTGTTTCCAAACTCATGACCGACCCATTTGACAGCATAATCTCCCGCTGGACCCTCCAAAACAGGGCCAATATGGCTTATAAGGCGAGACTCGATAACCGGATCGCTACCTGATACGTACATCGTGTCCACATGTACATCAAGCGGTTTCCACTGTCCATCAAACTGATAAGCATTTCTTTCTGCGTTCAGTTCAAGGCGATAGTAATCAATCTGATCTGACCCTGTATTGGTAAACGCCCACGCGATATCGGGAGTCACACCTTCCATTATAGCTGGCTGAGTGGGAAAGGTAACGCCGTATACATTAGTCGTGGGCGTAACAAGATGAGCCTCATACCAGATCGCCGGCAGGGAAAGCCCTAGATGCATATCCCCCGCAAGAATGGGTGCGCCGGTACTGGATCTGCTGCCATTAACAGCCCAATTGTTTGACCCCTTACCTTCAAAGAAACCCTCAGCAATTGGTACTTCATTTAACCAAGAACCTGCTGCTGTAGCGTAAGAAGACGAATTTGTAATGTCTCGGGGCTTGGTAACAGCCCAATGCGCTTCCTCATCAGGCACGATCGTTTTCTCCCAAGACGAATACTTGGGGTACAGTGTATTGAAGTCATCCGCCGACATACCCGCTTGGACCTTTTCGATATTCAGATCCTTTTCTGAAAAGCTGAGATCATAGGTCATGTAGGCTAGCAACGCCATCGTAAACTCCGCAGTGAACTCTTTGGGTGGCTCCACCCCCAAAAGACGATACTCAAGTGGATGCGTCGCTTTTTCTAGTTGGTTTAGGTAATGATTCACGCCGATCCCATACCATCCGATTGTTTCAGCCTCTCTGGGGCTTTTTTCTAACAAAAGTGCGGCGTTTCGTTTCACCGCTTCTGCAACTCCCAACTGCCGAAACCGTCGATCTACAGGAAGGGCTCCAGATCCTACAATCTCTGAGAGTGTCCCCGTGGCAGCCCGGTGAATAAAGTCCATCTGAAACAAGCGATCTCTAGCGATGGCAAAACCCAATGCAATAATCGCGTCCTTATCACTTTTCGCAAAAATATGCGGCACGCCACGTGAATCCATTTTCAGCATTACTGGGGCGTTCATCCCCTCGATCATAAGATCACCCGAGTCATGTGGGCGTGCCTCACGAGCCGTGGCCCACAATCCGTCTATTGGATCTAGCCAATCCCCGGGAGCGGGATTACCTCCAATGGATGTATTCAAAAGAACAACTAGGCCTAACGCAATGCCCAGTTTACTGATGCGATCAAATAGTGACATAACGATTGTGTAAGATTGGAAGTTAGTTCCATTTACGAAGATACCGACACTTATTAAGACGTTGAACCAGCATCTGGCTGATCGAATAGCTTAGAGATTTCCTCTGCTACATTCGCATAATCAATCGCACCTCGAGCATGGGGATTACCGTCATAAACTGAGCGCCCCTCCTGATTTGATACAGAAAGGGTAGTGCAGGTCCTAATAATACCATCCATGACATCAGAACCATACTTTTCTCTTAAATAATGCCTGTATGCAAAGTGATTTTTCTTTCTTCCATCAACCATGGTGAGTAGCATTTTCACACCCCTTAGACCTGGGTTCAGCTTTTTACGAACCATTTTTACCGTTTGATAGGTCTGCTCTCCACCCACAACGGGTTGATACTCGGGCAAAATTGGAATGACTACGACGTCTGCCGCTACCAAGGCATTTAGGCTGTAGACGGTGACGGCAGCAGCCGTGTCCAGAACTACGATATCATACTTTCCGTCCAGCGATTGTAAATACTCTCTTGCCCACAAAATATCTGTAGGTTTGTTTAGTTTTCGCATCGCTGTTGATAGCGCCGGAGAAGAAGGTATTAGGTCGAATGTTGGTAACTGAATGATCGGAGGCTGAATAGACATATCCTCCTGAAACAGGGCCAGTGAGGAATGCTCGGGCGATGGTTCAGGTTGACCCATCATCCGAGTCAGAAAGCCTTGAGGATCTAGATCTATCACCAGCACTCGCTGACCGCTCAGGGCCAGTGCGGCAGAAAGATTGATGGAAGAGGTCGTCTTGCCTGTTCCTCCCTTGTGATTACAGATCGTAAGTATGATCATTCCGGGCATGGTGGGTTAAAAAAACAGGCCCTCTAGCTTCGGGGAAGTTACCCTTGCTCTTTAGATCAGTCAAATCGAAGGTGATTTTCATTTCAAGTCCCAAACGAATACCCAGATTTATTCAATCGAATACCGCGCGCACCCTTGCAGTCGTGTTAGCCGGGCTTGCGTTGGGGCTTGCTTGGCCACCTTTCGGAATCTGGCCATTCGCGTTATTATCGCCCGGTATTTTGCTATTGAGCCTCCGAAACACAGATAGCCGATCTGCTTTCCTGCTCAGCTTTTCATTCTTCACCGCAGCTTGGGCCGTGGCCTTTCATTGGAATGCCTTTCATCCCGTCTCGGTTACGGCCGCCTCGTCTGTTTTTGCCCTTTTAGCAATGATTAGTGTCCTCTCGGCACTTATCTCGACTACTTACCATGCTAGCACAAGAAGCACCAGCTTAGTTGGCGCTGCTCTAGCTATCGTCGTTTTTGATGCGTTCATGATGCGCGGTCCGGTAGCTATGCCCGGAACGATGATCGGATTATCCCTTTCCTCCTCTAAGTTGGCTCTCGGGTGGGCTTCTTTGCTCGGTGTGCTGGGGCTCTCCGTTATCGTGATATTGTTCAACCTCTGTTGGGTTTTTGCCATCATGCGTCCCAACTTCCTGGGTCGGGCTTTGGCAGTGTGCGTTTTTATCCTAGTCTTACCTTTTTTGACGCCTCGTAATCCGGCGCCAATGGGTCGTCCTATCCAGGTGAGTATCATTCAGCCTGGTGTATCTCCAGAAAAGTGGGCCGATGTACATGATCCTTCGAAAATGGACCTCTTCGAGCGACTATTTGACGAGGCAAGACGGAAGTCTCCGGAGTCAGCGCTGTTCATCCTTCCAGAAACGGCGCTTCCGGTCGCAGAAGAGGATAGTCTTTCGAACATGATTCGCACGCTCTCCGATATGGTTGATGCGGACGTCATTTCAGGCGGTATCCTTCAAACGGAAGGGCATGACTTTTTCAACGCGATTGTAGCTCAGTCTACTTTATCAAAAACCGTCTTTTATGCTAAGCGACGGTTGGTGCCTTTCGCAGAGCACGTACCTTTTTCAAACTTCATTCCTTTCTTCAAACGGTTTCAGCTCGATTCTGGAGGCGTGTCATCCTACGAAAATGGTAAGGACTACCGGATTTTCCATACTTCTGGCATCAACATTGGATTGATGATCTGTTTTGAGAGCTTTTTCTCGGTGGATGGATTTAGATATCGAAAAGGCGGAGCTGATGCGCTCGTTGTTGTAACCCAAGATGGCTGGTGGAAAAGTGATGCCGCTCGCGCCCAGCATCTCTCCTACACCGCTTTACTTGCCGCTTCATCGGGACTTCCCGTCCTACAGGCTTCGGTGGACGGCTATTCAGGGTCCTTCGATGCTCGAGGCAACCTTGTTTCCAAGACCTCCCTAGGACAATCCATCTCCCAAGTAGAACTTTCTTCAACAAAGACCCAGGCGCTATATGCACTGTATGGCGATGCACCCGTTCTTCTTTTCATCCTGTGTAGCTGCATTACCTATCTTTTGCTCCGCTATGGCCGCAGAAACACACTCTCTAAGTTCCGTTAAATAGTTGTCCAGCATGCAGTTATCTGTTCCCTTCATTTTAGCCTCTGGTTCTCCCCGTAGGAGTCACTTACTAGCAGCAACGGGCTTTCAGTTTGAGGTTATCCCTGCAGATATGAAAGAAATCGTCATCGAAGGCGAACCGGCCGACCAAATGGTTTCCCGTCTTTCTGAAGAGAAAGGCTCACTCATTTCCGATCAGTATTCAAGCTCTTTGGTTCTGGCCGCAGATACCTGTGTCGTTTTGGACGATCACATCTTGGGAAAACCAACCTCGTTCGACGATGCGGTATTTATGCTGAAACGCCTTAGAAACCGAAGGCACATCGTGCACACCGGTATCGCTTTACTACACAAGGACAGTGGAAGGACCGTAACTAAGGTAGAGACTACGTATGTGGATTTTGCCCCAGTGAGTGATGACGAAATCCATGAGTATGTTAAGGGAGGCTCCCCCATGGACAAGGCTGGTGGGTATGGCATCCAAGATGACAGGGGTGCATTTTTTGTGCGCGGAATCGAAGGAGATTTCTATAATGTGATGGGGCTTCCGCTCCACCGATTATATGTAACCCTCCGGACAGATTTCAAGGACCTCATTACCGGATAGATCGTAGTACGCGTCTTCCCTAAGAGATTAATATGGCGCCCTCTCACGACAAATTAAAAGTTCTACTACTTCAGGCCCGCAACACGCAGGATATAGAAGTTCAAGAACAGACGTGCTTTCTAGAACGATGCCGTCTCCAAGATCGTCAACTAGATTGTATCAACCTTGGTCGTCAGGCCCCACCATCGGACTACCTCTCCGTATTGGACGGTTACGATGCCTTATTAATCGGGGGCGCTGGCGAATACTCTGCAATGGATGACACGAGCTGGATGCCGTTCATGTTGTCACTCGTACAAGAGGCATATAATCGCAAGCTGCCTACGTTCGGCAGTTGCTGGGGTCATCAAATTATTGCACGCGCATTGGGAGGGGAAGTGCAGCACGATCCGGATAAGGCAGAATTAGGCTGCCACCATATTGAACTGACCGAAGCTAGACGACACGATGAGCTTTTGGGGACCTTCCCGCACTCATTTATGGCCAACATGGGGCATCATGATCGAGTTACGAGACTTCCGGAAGGTGCTATTGAATTAGCCGATAATAGAACCCAGCCCAATGAAGCCTTTCGACTAAAAGACCGTCCTATGTACGGTACTCAGTTCCATAGTGAGTTAGATGCACACCGAGAGCGAGAGCGCCTAATTCGGTACAGGGCGTTTTACATGGAGGAGTTGCATTCAGAAGACGCTTTACAGGCTATTTTCCATGGTTTGAAAGAAACGACAGAAGTTGATCACCTGATGTTCGACTTTCTCACTTTGTTTGCAGTAGAGAAGTCGGCTTAGCGACCAAACCCGGGATGTAGCATTACGTCTATCAGAGGGCGTCGGGGCGTTGCTGGAGATCGTTCGGGATAACCGAAGCGTACTAGAATCTGTGGAATTGACTCCGTTTTCAGCGACTCTTTGATAAGCCGGTGGGTTGGCGCTAGAAATAAAGGATGACTCATGAGCGCAGCTCCAATTCCGCGGCCTGCAACTTTGTTGAGCATATTTGAAAGAACAATTCCAGAGTTAGCCCAATCCATTGGGGCGTCGCGATCGGTTAGAACCGCTCATGTCAACGTCCGCCGTTCACCCGATCCAAGAAATTGCATGGGTGCAGACCATAACTCCTTGCTAGAAGGCAGCTTAGTTGATCGGGCTGGAACGCCATCTCGACTTCTTTTTCTGAGCGGATGCATCCATGAAGCATTTTCCCGCATAAAATGCTTATCCGCAGACCAAATAGAGTCAGCTTGCTGGACGGCTGCAAGTACCTCAAATTCACACTCAGGATCGCAATTAAAGCACATAACAGCATGCTCTGTGGAAACATCCGCTGCGGATTCAATCAAATAATCAACTGGTAACGGTTTATGTCGAAAACCAGCTCTTACCGTTTTTCGCTTGTGAATAGCATCTAATTTGATTAGCCAGTCAGAATCTTGATCTCGTTCGGGTTTTAACGTGATCCGGGCAACCAGATCCGGCTCAGCAATATTCGGAAATACTTGTAGGCTATGATCTAGGCCAACGGCGTCCAGTGCTGCGCAAAGATTTCCAGTTGCCGCTCCACAGCTAATTGTTAGAGCTCGATCGTCAGGGTCAACGACAGCAAGGGCACGGCTTCGGTCGGCGAAAATCTCTACGGACCGGTCTGTAATCCTAAATAGCCATGGTTGCGTGTTGTGGGTAGATGGTGCTAGAGCTGCATAATTGACCACAAACTTGAGTTTAGTCTCAAGGGTAGCATCCCAGGGGAAATCAATCCCACGAATATCTCGGGGGCTATTTTCCTTATTCATTAATCCGCTTATTCGCGCTTTCTTTTTTGTAGTCACTAGTTCCTTTTGCCAGTTTAAGGACACGTACTAAGAACGCTCCATGCGATCGTTGAAGTTGACCGGAAGGGTAACGATTATACTGTAGGGGTAATCCCTACTAAGGCCATTTAAACGCTAAGCGGGGGGCTGCAAAGCAGCCCCCCGCACTTTTTGATCCGTCCTGACCGCAATCCAGCATATGCGGCTACATCCAAGTGAACGGGTCAAATTCAGTTTTAATTAGACTATTGTTTTATATCCTGCAACCGAAATCGGATAGGGATCGCCAACCGAACGGGCACAGCTTTACCTCGCTGCTTACCGGGGATAAATTTTAGTGCCATTACAGCCCTGACAGCCGCCTCATCAAGCACCTGTCCACCTGTTCGTACAGTTACAGGATCATACGGTAGCCCATCTGGCCCGACTACAATTTGAACCACGACAAGTCCTTCTATTCCGGCCTGTCGAGCAATTTCAGGATATTCCAGGTGCTCATACACCTTCTGATTACCCCCGATGATTTCAGGCATTTGCTCAACAACCACAAAGATTTCCTCTTCCTCGTCCTCGTCGGCCATAGCGGGAGTTGGAGGTGGAGGTGGAATATCAAGAATCTCTGCGTCGAGATCTAAAAAAGCATCTAGATCTAACTCAACATCATCGAAAAGAACATCGTCTGATACAGACACAGGTACCGGTGGTCTTGGAGGCGGAGGCGGAGGCGGCTTCTGCGCCTGTTCTGTTTGTTTAATTTCTTCTATTTGCACAGTTTCCTGAACCGACAAATCGAATGATTGCTCATCACCTCCCGCATACAAATCTGCACGCATTACCAGGGTTAACGTCGAGAGAGAAAAAATCATTCCGAGCATGATCGTCATGCGATACTGCTGTTTTAAGTCTTTTCCTTTACCTTTTTTTGGGCGACGGGGATTGTCCAGAAGAGTTTGCATCAACTTGGACCGGTCAGTTCCCGGAGTTTGGCGAAGTTTCATTACGCACCTACAGGATGGATGTATATATATGCTGGATACACCACGAGTGTACGGAGCCACATCACATATCAAAGGCGGGATTGGACGCACCCAATGGTAGGGGGCTTTCAATTTGACTTGTAAGCTCGCTCGTCGTCACCGCTGTAGGTAGAACCCTTACGCCGCTTTAGCTAGCCTTTTCGCCCTCAACCCACTGGACCGCATGCTGCATCAATTCAGCAGCGCTGTTAAGATTAAGCTTTGTCTTAATACGGGCCCGATAGGACTCTACCGTCTTGACAGAAAGGTGCAGGCGTTCAGCTATATCACGCGTGCCATACCCTCTACCCGTCAATTCAAAGACCTCTAACTCCCTGTCACTCAACACTTCAAGTGGAGATTGGGCAAGCGTTTCGTGTCCGGACGCCATGCCAAGAAGAAGGCGCTCGTTGATCTCTTCTGAAACGTAAATACCACCGTTCATTACACGACGCACAGCTTTCACCATAACATCAGACGCTTCCAGCTTCATTACATAGCCTTTCGCGCCAGCTCGAATCGCCCGCTCCGCATACAAGGACTCATCGTGTCGACTTACCACCAGGGTTTTCATGGTGGGCCGAATAGCATGAATCTGCTTGATAAGTTCAAGACCACTCATTCCGGGAAGAGAAATATCTACCAGAACCAAATCCGGATTCTCTGCTTCGACCACGCTAAGAGCATCCTCTGCATTTGAAGCCTGCCCGCAAACGGTCAGATCGGTCTCCACTTCTAGCGACAAAACGAGTCCTTTTCGAAGCAACGGATGGTCATCGACAACAACAATACGAGTCATGCGACTGATAAATTGGATTGAGGGATACTATGAAGATAATACACAGCGAACCATCGTGCCTCTTCCCTGCTCTGCTTGGATGGAAAGACGTGCATTTATCACGCGAGCTCGATACCCCATTATATCTACACCCATCCCCCTTTCCTCTTTAAGCGTCTCGGGAAATCCAACACCATTATCCTCGATTAACAGCTCAAGGACATTCTCCGCACCCTTGATCGTTACGGTCACTTCAGATGCTCTTCCATGCTTTACGGCATTGCTGACGGCTTCCTGAGCAATGCGAAATAGATTTGAAGCGATACTACTGTTTGGTACCTCTGGGTTTCCGTCTTCTACAAACGTGCACGAAATGGAGAAAAACTTTTCTACGTTTTTGCACAAATTCCGAAGCGCTACCGACATGCCATCCCCATCAAGCTCAACCTGAACCATTCCTCTTGCGATGTCTCTCGCCTGGCGATCGGCATCTCGTACCAGATCCGTCATTTCAAACAGATCTTCAGCAAATGGAGAGCCGGCGTCCTCCATCCGGTTGGCAATACTGCGAGAGATTAAGCCGATTCCAGTTAACATTTGCCCTAATCCATCATGCAGGTCTTGCCCAACTCGTCTGCGCTCTTGTTCGGAAATACGTAATACCTCTTGTTCTAACCTTCGGCGATTAGAGATATCGCGGATAATCCCGACAAAGAGCCGGTCTCCTCCTGATTGATATTCACTTATGGCTAGATCCATGGGAAACTCCTCGCCACTTTTCCGCCTTCCAGACACCTCTCGACCAATTCCGATTACCTTCTTTTTGCCCGTACTGAGGTAGTTACTTACATACGTGTCATGCGACCGCGGATGTTCCTCAGGCATGAGCATCTTGACATTTTTGCCTAAGGTCTCTTCCGACGAGTATTCAAAAATATTTTTTGCCGCTCCATTTATGAGCCGAATGAGGCCCCTTGCATCCATAATGATGACGCCTTCAACGGTACCTTCCAAAAGGGCTTTGAACTGTAGCCTACTAGATTCTCTCAAATCGTGTCTATGCTGGATGAACGGCAGGCGTTGAAACAGATTGGAGGGTTCGAAGAACAAGTCATCAATCGTGTTTTCGAGTGTGCTCCAGAGGTCCTCTTTTTGCTGCAATGGAGCATGCGCTAGTCGAACACAGCCGGGAATTTAATCCAATAAAATCTGCAAAGCATCCAATTTGGTCGCATCCACGGATAGGAATATGACTATATCCGCCTGCTCGCAGTTTTGTGTTGGATAGACTAACATGTGCTCCTCTGCTAACTTTTCCCTGAGGGGTAGAAATTCCTGCAGATGATCAACAATAAGTATGGTCATGTTACCTGGTAAAGATCTAATCTAGACTTCGTGCGAGAATGTGCCGAGAAAGCTGCCCTGTTCCAATGCCAACGTCACTCCAATTATCAGAGTTGTGCTCGATTTCAATAAATGTAGCTGTCGGCACGTCCACCAATTTTCCACCTATTAGGGATGAAGCGATAATACCAGTCGTCGGTTGGTGACCAATGACCAACACCTTGTTCAATGCCTGATCTAAATTTTGAAGTTGCTCGAAGACATACATCGGTGTTGAGAGATACAACTCATCATCAAACTCGATATCTGACTCCCAATTAGCTGCTGCAGACAGAAGTGTATAGGTTTGCCTGGTACGCAATGAACTGGAGCACAAAACCAGATCGGGAGCACTCATAAAATCAACCAAGTGCGTTCCCATCTTTGTGGCAGATGATTTTCCACGATTGTTCAATGGGCGATTAAAGTCACCGGAATAATCTGCATCCCAATCAGATTTGGCATGACGCATGAGATAAATCGTCTTCACTATCCTTCTCCTCGGCTTAGCTTACAGTGTGCTTCAGCACTGTCGCAGGGCCCACCCACCGGTGGGTTCGCTTTACGCACGGTAACCTCAATCTTGAGAACAACGTCCTCGTTGTCCAAGATGCGTTGGGCAATGAGATAGGAGAGTCGTTCGATCAAGTAGAACTTGTTCTCGGTCACGATCTCTTTCACTTCGCGGTAAACGCGCTCGTAGTCCACGGTTTTTGAAAGATCATCGTTTTTGGCGGCTTTGTCGAAATTCAATTCCATTTCGACATCGACTTCAAATCGCCCTCCCAGACGATGCTCCTCTTGCATTACACCGTGGTGCGCATAAAAAACGGCATTGCGAAGACGTACGGTTCCGATAGACATAATGGGGCGGGTTAGGTTGGCGGGAAACTAACACGCTGGTTAGTCAAATCCGAGACGTGTCAGGATCTGTTGGTCGCTTTCTTTTCCAAGACCAGCCTCGGCTTGATTCAACATGTCGGATATAAAGAGCGTCACATACAGTCCCAAAATCGTGTCACTCCTACGAGCATGCTCCGAAAAAGCATCTCGGACGGCCTTATCCCTAAACTGATCGGGTACAAATACATGCCTCTCTCCATTCGGCCCGGGGCGCGCCACAGATGGAAAACTCTTTTCAGGCTCAAACTGACGATCCCCAAAATGACAGCCTAAACATTTCGTGGGTACGCTCATGGGATTAGGATCCTTTTGAACGGTAGTCGCCAAAAGACCCTCTTCGTTATACGCGAAATAGTCCCAGTACCCATCCTTGCGCTTCATCATAACCGTCGTTTCAACAACTGTATCATTTTGTAGGTGCTCACCGACTATCGAGGTACCGACCGGATACAGGATTGCATCCTGAGGCCGATCCATCTCCTCCAGCGCCGCGTAAATCGCAGAGCGCGGAATTGAAAGTCGCCTTCTAAAGCGTGTCATTTGGCCTTTCACTTCGTGCGAAAACCAGTCACTCTGATTCCAGTCGCCAGCGACGTCGCGAAACCGATCAAGAGATGCTGGAGCATCAATTACATTGTAATAGGAATCAAGAATCCAGGCTTCAAATTCTTCCCAGGTAATGACTCCGTCTTCTCCTGCCCCATTATGGAGCGCAACAATATTCGGAAAATCAATAAGGGTCGTAGCCGGTTGTAAAAAGTACTTACTGTCCTCTTCGTGAAGCACCATCCGCGGCGCACCGTCAGTGTAGGCTCCAAAATAATAATCAAGTAAAAGGCCTTCATCCCCTTTGTCCAGATCAATCAGCACCATGTTAGGCGCCGATCCACGATTATCTTTGTCCGTATTGCACCCTGAAACCATCAAAAAGATGGACAGTATCGGAATCAATTCCTTAAAGGAGACTAAGAATCCTTTCTTCATCATGGCGAAAACGTACTTTAAGAGGACAAAAGAAGGGCCGTTCAGGGAGGAGCCAACGAAGACTTGTTTTCCGTCGTTCCTTATGCTTTGGTAAAAAGAGCCGATTTTTGAGAGGAATGCATATGATTGTTTTGCTAAACCACGACACTCAGGCATCAAAAAAGCGACCATTTTAGGCATATATCACGGTTTTATTGGCTGAAACATCAGACATATTGTTTATGATACTTGGCGGGCTGACTACCCTTCTAGGCGGAATCGGCTTGGGCATATGGCTTTCTCGCCGCAGTCTGAGGACCCGTATAGAAGAGGTGCAGGAACAAGAGCGCCTTGTGAAACACAGTAAAATGGAAGTGCAGCGCATGCAATACGAGAGCTCTACCTCTCGTATTCATCGGGATGGCGGCCAATTAGATCCAGACATTGCCCATCTTCGCGATCAGATGGAACAGAAAAGTCTGGAGCTTTCCATATTGGAACAGGAATCTGCCCTCGAACAAAGAATGCTTCGAGAGGAAAATGATCAGCTCCAAAAACAGCTATCAAACATTAAAGGAGATCCGGTACTTTTCACGGAAATACCTCCTGCTAAAGGGCCTGCTTCCAATTCCGACGAGCGGGATACCCCTAGCGAAGTTTTTGAGATTGTTGAAATACTCCCTGAGCCCCCCGAAGCCACTCAGGTGCCAACGCCCGAAAGCGTGCCCTCACCTATAAAAACCGTAAATAAGGAGTCTTCAAAATCGCCGGGATCAGACGCATCGAAGGTTAATGAGATCACGGAAATTTCCGAGGCCAAGGAGATCAAAGAAACGAGGGAGAGTGCAAAGATTACGAAGGTCCCAGAAGTGTTAGAGGTGGAGGAGGTTGCGGAGGAGATCGACGAGACCGAGAATTCGGAGGACATCGAGATTACAAAGCTTTCGGAGGTTACCGGAACAGTTAATTTCGGCATCCCTGATTTCTTACGTTCCTACTCCGACGAAGAGGTAGAAGAAATAGCGGGATCGGTAGATGACTCCCGAGACGCTCAGACCGGGGAAGATCACGATCCTAAAGATCCGAATCTCGTCTCTTCAGACAAACCCGCAGAATCAGACGCACCTCACGTGCCAGTAGCATTTTCAGAAGACCCTCTATCAGAGGAAGGAGATCTGGACGTTGGACTCACAAAAACCGACGCTACGCCAGAGCCTAAGCCCGTGATTCCAGACAGTGAGTCCGATGATGCGTTCGATATGCTAACCTCCCTGAGCGAGCTACCGAAGAGCGATCACATGGCTGAAATATCTCCGGATCCTGAGTACAATAAGGATGAGATTCTCGACGACTTTCACTTTCACTGGACTCCTGCTCCTTCCCCAGCTACGCCTTCTGAGGGAGAAGAAAGTTCAGTACCCAAGCCAAATCCAATGGCTTCTTTACCGCCATTTCAGAACCTATCTGAACTCGTAATAAACACAACCGAGCAGGAACTGAAGTCACCAACGCGTTCCTCTGTGGTAGCCATCACGAATCTGTCCGAAGAACAGTTTCTTTTACTTGAGGATCTGGGTTACGCCGATCCGAACAAGATGGCAAACCTCAGTAAATCCGAGATTCGCCGCCTGTCGGAAATATTTCGAATCAATCCCCAGGTTATTAAAACCGAGTGGATTCCTGGAGCCCGCGCTCTGTAGAGCCGTCTAAAACTGAGTGACCGCTGACACCGGAATCGTTGTCAGATCTCGGAACGCATCTATCCGCTTTTCTATTTCCGGCCTGGAGAGATCATACAGTCCCTCTGGTCCAAACTGTTCAACCGTAAATGATGCTACGGCGCTACCGTGGACTAACGCATGCTTGAGTGAGTCCAAATCGATATCCTTGCAACCTGATAGGAATCCTGCAAAGCCACCCATAAATGCGTCACCGGCTCCGGTTGGGTCCTGTATATCTTCCAAGGGATACGCCGGAACCATAAAGACCGATTCATTGGCAAATAGGAGCGCTCCGTGCTCACCCTTTTTGATTACAACGATCTCAGGACCCATTTCTCGGATTTTCTTGGCTGCAACCACGAGGTTTGAGGAGTCAGACAACTCCCGAGCTTCTGAATCATTGACTACTAAACAATCCACTCTCGAGAGGATGTGCTTTAGCTTTTCCGGTGTCTGCTCAATCCAGTAATTCATCGTATCACAAATAACGATAGAAGGATCTACGACCTGATTCAACACGGAATCTTGCACTCCGGGATCTAGATTCCCAAGGCAGAGAACGTTCGCATCACGGTATTCGGCAGGCAACACGGGGTCAAATGTGGCTAACACATTGAGATCTGTGTATACCGTATCACGATTATTTAAGTCGTAGTGATAGCGTCCACCCCACGCAAAGGTGAGACCATCCTCCTGAACTTCCAATCCAGCAAGATTAATTTGGCGGCTCGCCATGACCTCTCTGTACTCCGGGGGAAAATCATTACCCACGACAGCAACAAGTCTCACATCATCACACATAAAACGTGCGGCCATGGTAATATACATGGCGCTGCCCCCAAGGGCTTTATCACGCTTTCCGAAGGGGGTTTCGATCTGATCGAAAGCTACTGTACCAACCGCCAAGACGCTCATTTCATTCCCTTGATTTAAACAAAACCCGGTCAAGATACATGATTACCATCATCGAAGTCGCTTCTTTTGGAAACGTACTCCGGTGCTATGTGTTTAGAGCTTCATAATTCAAAGTTCGTTCATCTATTACACGATTATTCCAGCGCCGCGTCTATGAGAATGAACATGAGAGGGCCAGCGCCCGTCCATTTCCTGCTTTCTTTTCCTAAGACCCTGTTGTTATGTATGCTGGTGGCGCTTCCCGCGCTGTCGGCCCAAGCACAGGAGGCTAATCGAGAACCTGAGCAGCAATTTGAGGATGCCCTTCGTCTGTACAGCGAAAACGTCTTTGCTAATGCAGCTAACGGGTTTCACACTTTTCAGATCGAGAACCCGCTTCATGCACGCATCCCAGAGGCGATGTACTACGAAGCAGAGTCGTATCTCGCGCTGGGAAGACAAGATGGGGCTATCGCCCTACTGAGTTTGTTTGATCAGCGTTTCCCTTTGCATCCATTTGCCTTTGGGACTCGCCTCTCTCTTGGGAAGTACTTTTTTGACAAGCAGGATTTTGATCGAGCTATCCGAACTCTTAGCCAAGTGCTCGAACGGTCTCCTTCGGCCGAACAGTCGGCCCTGGCACTGTATTGGATGGGAGAATCAGCATTTCAACAAAAAAGTACTATAGAAGCGCTTCGCTACTTCGAACAAGTGATTACCGATTTCCCTGAAACGGAAACGGCTCCCCGCGCAGCTTTTGCCATCGCTTACAATGAAATTGAACTGGGACGCTACGCTGATGCAGCTGCCTCCTTTGAACGCCTCTCCCAGCGTTACCCCGGCACTGAGTTCGCCAACCGAATAGGCCTTGCCCTTGGAGAGGTGTACTACGAATTAGATGATTTCGAACGGGCGGCGAACGAATTTGAGCGCCAGATGCCCAACTTATCTGGAGATTCAAAAGACCGAGCAACGTTTTTGCTGGCAGAATCATTGAATCAACTGCGCAGAAGTGACGATGCAATTATCAACTATCGTTATTTCACCGATAATCAGTTCGATAATCCGTATTACGTTCGATCCGTTTATGGGTTAGCTTGGAATTATTCTCATGAGGGAGCCTATCAGTGGGCAGCAGACGAATTTGCCAAGGTCGTAGCAGCAGATCACCCTACTCTCTCTTCCATGTCTGCAT
>DKOG01000225.1 GCA_002469915.1 Bacteroidetes bacterium UBA7368 | reverse complement strand
CGACAGGACCAAATATTTCTTCCTGATTGGTACGACAATCAGCTGGCAGGCCGTCAAGGAGTGTAGGAGCGACGAAGTAGCCCTTTTCACATCGACCCTCCACGATTTTTGATAGCCCTCCACAGAGAATATGCCCTCCTTCATCCTTAGCTAGTTGAATATAAGAGAGCACTTTGTCGCGATGGGCGGCCGATACGAGGGCTCCGACTTGCGTCATAGCTTCCGATGGGTCGCCAACGTGCAGCGAGCGAACGCGAGCTGCGAGTGCATCCCGGAATTGAGGATAGATACTCTGTTCGACCAGGATTCGAGATCCACATAGACAGATCTGCCCCTGATTGGAAAATGCAGCTCGTGCTGCACCATCAACAGCCTCGTCTAGATCAGCATCTGCAAAAACAAGGGTTGGGTTTTTTCCACCGAGTTCGAGCGACACCTTTTTGAGGTCTCTACCAGCTTGTTCTCCAATGAGACGGCCGGTTTGGGTGCCACCGGTAAAGGAAATGGCTTTGATGCCAGGATGAGCCACCAGTGCAGCTCCGGCTTCGGGACCATGCCCATGCACAATGTTGAAGACGCCAGCCGGGAAGTCGATTTTTTCCAGCGTTTCGCCTAAAAGGTGGGCCGTATAGGGCGTCACTTCCGACGGCTTTCCAATAACACAGTTACCTGCTGCGAGTGCAGGAGCCACTTTCCAGGAGAAAAGGTATAGAGGTAAATTCCAGGGCGAAATACAGCCTACAACACCCAATGGATGTCGCACAGTGAAGTTAATACGACCGCTCACGTCTGTGTAGGCTTCCGAGGCATCTTGCAAGATTGCCGTGGCAAAAAAACGAAAGTTTGCAATAGCTCGAGGAATATCTACTGTCTGCGCTACCGAAATGGGCTTCCCGGAATCTTTCGACTCGGCTTGAGCGAATGCATCTAGGTTCTCTTCTATGGCATCGGCTAAGCGATTCAACCAAAAAGACCGCTTAGCGGGTGGGGTAGTGCTCCACGCTTTAAACGCCGCAGATGCTGCTTGGAAGGCGGCCTCGATGTCTGCATACGACGAGGCAGGGGCCGTGGTATATCGCGCACCGGTGGCCGGCTCGACGACATCTAGCGTCTCGCCGGAAACCGCATCCTGAAAACGAGAATTGATAAAGTTCTGTATCCGTGACATGACCGAATGTAGGAAAAGCCGAGCCAACGACCCGTGATTATTGCTAGTGAGAATCTACTTCTTTTGGGAAGCAGATGAAGGGTCGGGTCTGTCTTTGTGCGAGACCGGATACCACTCCCACGTCATCCGAAATGGACAGCTCATCGATCCGTCCAAATCGGTTCAGAACACCAATCGTATTCTCTGTAGCATCGTAGGCTTCATGCGTGGATTGTGAGCGGTGTAGGTAGTAGGAAACGTCTTCTTCCACTGAGGACGTATCTGAAAGTCCGGCTTTGAGGAGATAGGCGCCAATTTTTTCTTTCATTGATCCAGAAGCAAATCGATCGTCGTCTATTCGGTAATCCACTCGGAAGAAATTTCGTTCTAGCATGCGCTGGGCAAGGTCGGCTAGCACAGAGTCAGAGCTGTTTTGCCAGATCTTTAAGCTGTAAATAATATCGGTATCATCAAGTGCGACATAGTGATTCTGGACCTCGGCCTGATGAACATCGGCTCCGGTATATCCATTTCGGAGGAAGTACAGAAAAGACTCAGAGGCACCGGCAACGATCTGGTCCTGACCTTCTGCCAAATGCTTTCGAACCCGTCTAATAACGCTGCGCAGTAATAAGTCCCCAGAGAGCACGGTTTTGTGCAGATATACCTGCCAATACATCAAGCGGCGTGCAATCAGGAAGTTTTCCACCGCATAGGAGCCTTTGGCTTCGACTACAATTCTATCATCACTAGGGGTAGAGCCAGGATGAACCCGTAGCGTCTTAATAATGCGCCCTACTCCAACTCGTCCTTCTACAACACCCGTGTAGTAGGAGTCTCTACGCAGATAGTCCAGACGATCCATGTCTAATTGGCTCGATATTAGATCATTGAACCAACATCGCTCATAGGTATCATCGAACATCGCGAGTGCCATTTCGAGTTGCCCCCCAAATCGGCGGTTCAAGCGGGCCAGTAACGCACGACTCATTTGCTCATGATTAAAATCAGTGAGTAACTCATGTTCAAGCGTATGAGAGAAGGGTCCGTGGCCTACGTCATGAAGTAGCGCTGCAATCTGGGCGGCCTGAATTTCTTCGGCCGAAATGTCTGTTCCTTTCTCTGATAAAGAGGACAGCGCATCGTGCATGAGAGCCATCGCCCCAAGTGCATGCCCGAATCGAGAGTGCTCTGCACCCGGAAAGACCATGTGGCCAATACCTAGCTGGCGGATTCGTCGGAGTCGCTGCACCTCTGGTGAAGCGACTAGATCCAAGACCAGTCCGCGCGGAATGGAAATAAATCCATGCACAGGGTCGGAAAAGATTTTGAAGCGTCCGTTCATTGCCATTCGAGCCGAGGATGTCTTTCGCATGTTTCGTACTATTGAAAATACCTAATTGCAGTTAACATCGCGCAATTCATTAACGTCGCTTCATTGCCGCAGCACGCATTGGAAACAATACATTTCATTCTGGACGTACCGGACGTATTCCGCAAACGAGCTTTGTACGGGCTTCGCATGTTGTTTTTGCCGTTCAGGGTGCAATTGCAGGAGGTCGATAAGGCTCCGTCAGGTTCATTTACCGTTTACTACGGCATTGACCCCAAACCAGTCCAAGGCGTAACGGCTTCCTTTACGCTGAAGCCCGAAACGATGTCTTTTTTTGAAGGACATCAACCCTTGCCGATCGTAAAAAGATATCTGCGCGTAGAAGATGAACGCATTCCAGTGTTATTTGAAAGCAGCGGTGATTTCAGCTTTGATCCAGTTGCGGGTGTTTTTTATTTCCTTTCAGGATGGCAGGAGGTCCACACGAAGAAGTGTGATGAGCATGGGCGCTTTCCTTTTGAATGCTCCATTCAGTCTGCCCTCAACTTGGCTGCGCAACCCACCGTGGATTGGATGCGGCTCATTGTGGCAACCAAGCTCAAATCAAAAGGAGCCATACTCGAGCGCAAGACCTGGGGAGCAGATTCTTGGATGTGCTGTCCCACGCATGATATTGACTATGATCGTAAATGGCGCCCGGGAATCTACAAACGAGAAGTGCTTGATCGGTCCATTTTAAATCAGAATAAGGAATCGATTCCGCACCGTATTGGGCGCACGATGAGGGCAGTGGCTTCTCTTATTACGACCGATGACCCCTTCCGGAATGCTATGAACCGAATGCGTTCGGAAGTCGAAGCACGAAATGGAAGTGCCACCTACTTTTTCAAGTCCGGCGGACGTGGGCTCCGCGATGTCTCCTATGACCTGAAGAATTCGTTCATGTTGGAGCAACGCATTTTGCTGCAACGAGCTGGTTTTGGCATCGGTCTCCATCCGTCATACCACACGTTTCTGAGCTCGGTTCAATTAGAGCAAGAGAAAACCAAATTGGACAACGTGATGATGAGGCGCACCACGGTCCATCGTTCGCATTACCTGAGGTATCAGCACCCGAAATCGGCCTATTTGATAGCTCAGGCGGGTTTTAAGATCGACTCTTCGCTTGGTTTCGCAACTCAATGCGGATTCCGCCATGCTACCTGCCTGCCGTTCCCTCTTTTTAACCCGGTGGAAGATGTGGAGCTGGATGTGTGGGAAATGCCGCTGTCTGTAATGGAATCGGCGCTATTCAATCGGATGAATTTGAGCCCCTCAGAAGCCATCGATTATACTCGGAAACTCATACATACCTGCGCGGATTTTGGTGGTGTATTTGTCGGCTTGTGGCACAATACGTTGTGGGATGAATTGGATTACCCGGGATGGGGAGCGCACTTTGAAGCTACCCTAGACGAAACCGTTCGACAGGAGGGAGGGATGAAAGCGTTAGAGGGTGCGCTGGATTCTTGGAAATGATGCGACGCACAACCCATATATCAAGTGATATTCCTGCTGCGGCAAGTTGCCTGAAACGTGGGGGATTGGTCGCCTTTCCAACCGAAACCGTGTTTGGTCTGGGCGCTGATGCGTCTAATGCAAAGGCTCTTGCTTCTATTTTTGAAGCCAAGGGACGTCCCTCGGACAACCCACTTATTGCCCATATTGCTTCTCCAGAATGGATTGGCACATTGGCGAGGACCGTGCCGGCCTATGCGCAAGATCTAGTCGATGCCTTTTTCCCAGGTCCTCTCACGCTGGTACTTCCCCGGCAACCTGATGTCTTAGATCAGCTTACGGCAGGTCTAGATACCGTCGGAGTGCGTATGCCCGATCACCCGGTTGCGCTTGAATTAATAGCAAGCCTGGGTTCGCCAGTGGCTGCGCCTTCTGCTAATTCATCTGGTAGGCCGAGTACGACACGCTGGGAAGACGTTCAAGCGGATCTGGACGGAAAAGTTGACATAATCCTTCGCTCAGCGGCAACGAGGTTGGGGATTGAATCCACTGTCCTAGACTGCACCGGCTCATCCCCTGTTATTCTGAGGCCAGGTAGTGTGACCCTCGAGGATCTTCAATTGGTCTGCCCTGATGTCGGTATAGCCGAATCAGCAGCGGAAGCGCTGGGCCGAAGTCCTGGAACCCGGTACCGACACTATCAACCGAATGCTTCCGTCTACCTTGTTTCCGATAGATCTGAGATCATCCAGCCTGAGCAAAGCGCATTTATTGGTGTTTCAAAACCCACAGGATGCTTGCTCGAATACTTAGCAGAGGATGAAGCTGATTATGCTAAACACGTTTTTTCATTCTTTCGAGATGCGGAACGAGCAGGTATCACAACCATCCACTGCATGCGTCCTTCAGTAGAAGGAATAGGTAAGGCCCTTTTGGATCGCCTTGAACGTGCTTCTTGGTAGGCCTTATATATGCTTAAAATGCGTCATTTTGGGTACTACTTAGGTATTTTATTTCACCTCATGACAGGCATCGATGTCGATTCTTAAACCATTTCTTGAGCGAAACGGGGTACTTATTCTCGATGGTGGGCTCGCGACTGAACTAGAGCGAAAGGGCGCAGATTTAAACCATCATCTGTGGTCCGCTAAGTTGCTGGCAGAAAAGCCAGATCTGATTCGCGAGGTCTATCGCGATTATCTGCATGCTGGTGCGGATTGTATCGCGACAGCAAGTTATCAAGCCAGCGAAGAGGGGCTAACTGCAGCTGGATTCTCCGTTTTTCAAGCACGGGAGTTAATGCGTTTCTCCGTCTCGCTCGCAATTGAAGAACGAAATATCTTCAGCCGAGAGCACCCTGATCGAATTCGACCGCTCGTCTCGGCGAGTATCGGGCCTTATGGGGCTTATTTAGCCGATGGATCTGAATACACCGGAAAATATGAGGTGGAGGACTCCGTTATGCGTGACTTTCATGCCACGCGTCTTCGCCTCCTTGCTGATTCGGAAGCAGATATTATCGCATTTGAAACCATTCCAAGTATTCGAGAGGCCCGAATCGCACTTGATGTACTAGGTGAAAGCACGGATAAACCAGCTTGGATCAGTTTTCAGTGCCGAGATGAAACCCATGTTGCGGGTGGCACGCCCATCAAGGAGTGTACAGAGCTAGTAAACACATACTCACAAATCGAAGCTATCGGCATCAATTGCGTGCCACCCGCCTTAGTGAGTCCCTTAATTAATGAAATCACTACCGCAGGCACGGAAAAATACATAGCCGTGTATCCTAACTCAGGAGAGGTCTACCACGCGGATACTAAGACCTGGCACGGTACAGGCGACCCAGCATCCTGCGGCATCATGGCAGGGGAGTGGTTCCAGAAAGGAGCTCGCCTTATTGGTGGCTGTTGCCGCACAGGGCCTGAGCATATTGCTTCTATTCGATCAACTGTTGGCTAAAAGAAAACAGCTGATCCGTTAATTCACTACATGCACCTCTATCACATGAGTCGATCCCTAATGTATGTTCGCGTCTGTACAGCAGGTTCAACGGGTCTAAAAAGATACTGTAAGGGAAAATCCAGTTGGTCCGATTACAGGCTTAAAACGGGATGCCGTTGGATTCTCCGAACCGCGACGGGTATGACGACGGACAAGCCATG
This sequence comes from Bacteroidetes bacterium UBA7368, assembly GCA_002469915.1. GTDB lineage: Bacteria > Bacteroidota > Rhodothermia > Rhodothermales > UBA10348 > UBA10348. The sequence continues at coordinate 15,515 of DKOG01000225.1, read as the reverse complement.
CTGAGGTGGTTGCTCCCACGAGGGCCCCAGCTAGGACATCGCTGGGCCAATGATATTTGAGTGGAACGCGGGAAAAGGCCGTACCAGCGGCCAATACAGCCAATGTACCGGATGCGATTCCAGGGTAATAAAGAACCCAAGGTGTGACGAAGGCGAACGCCGTCGTAGCATGACCACTTGGGAACGAGAAGCCACCGCCAAACGGTTTGAAGACGTCCGGTTGATCGGTCTGAAAGGGTCTTTGACGGCCGAAACTAAACTTCAAGGCGTTGGTCAGTACATTGGCCATAATCAACGATTCGAGGCTGGTAAACGCTGCATCCTGAAATCGATGACTTCTCGAGAAAAGCGAGCCGGTGAATAAGACGATGGCAAGAGGACGGACCGAGTTAGCATCTCCCATTTCCTCTAGCACGCGCATAAGTTCTTTTTTCCGCCATTTCAAGGCGTTTTTTGAGATTTGCCTATCCCAACGAGCTAAAACTACGATCGCGGTAGCAGACCCGATGAGCCGCACTCCGGGGGTATGAAGTAGTGCCTTGGGTACGGCCTGGACATCATTCTTTAGCCACAGCACAAATCGCACAGGATCCTCAGTGGACTGTGCCTGAACGGAACCTGACTGGAAGAGCGTCAGGAGCAAAACGAGTCCGATATATAATCGAATACGGGATGTCAATCGATCGTGCACATTGGCATGGGTTAACCTGTGAAAGCGGGTCAGATTCGTGTATCTTCAGCGCAGCAAAGTGATGTTTGCATGGGCCAACGAGCACGGCAGAAGATACAGCACGAAAGAAAGATGAAAGATACCGAATTTAGTGGAGTTCAGGTGCGACGCGCTTCGATCGAGGACCTTATTGAGTTGACGCGCTTGTTTGACGGATACAGGGTGTTCTACAAGCAGGCGTCAGATGTACAAAGCGCCGAGCACTTTTTAAACGAGCGACTTTCCTATGATGAGTCCGTGATTTTGATTGCAGAGGACGAACGTGGACAAGGCATGGGCTTCACTCAGCTATATCCCCTTTTTTCCTCCGTTCGGATGAGATCGATCTGGTTATTAAACGATTTGTTTGTTGACCCGGCACATCGCAAAAAGGGTGTCGGGCATCATCTTATGGAGGCGGCCACCGATTTCGCTAAGAGTACGGGAGCTGCTGGTCTGGAGCTTGCAACGGCAAAAGACAATGCCCCGGCCAAGTCAGTGTATGAGGATTTGGGCTGGAGCCTAGATACGGAGTTCGATCACTATAGCATAAACGTGAAGTAGATTATGATTCGGGCAAGTTGGGCAGTTTGGGTAAGCGTACTGGTCTCAGGATGTGTTTCTTCGGGAGGGCCCTATGGCGGCATGAATTCCCCGGTAGAACGTCCTGCTGGGTGGGGAGTGAGTGATGAACCGCGCTTGGTTGCCTTGGTGAATGAAGCACCGGAGGTACCTCGCGAATTCCGAGCAGCCTGGGTGGCTACCGTCGACAATATTGATTGGCCTTCCGAACCAGGCTTGTCTTCAGCTAGTCAGCAGCAGGAAATGTTGACTTTGATGGATCGTGCAATGCGACTTGGTCTAAATGCGATTGTATTTCAAATCCGACCCACCGCAGATGCGCTCTATAGCTCGGAATTAGAACCTTGGTCCTACTATTTGAGCGGTGAGCAGGGGGTAGCACCAGATCCTTTTTACGACCCGCTCTCTTTTGCTGTTGAAGAAGCTCATCGCAGGGGCATCGAGCTGCATGTTTGGCTCAACCCGTATCGGGCAGCCCACCCAACGGCCTCGGGTACACTTGATGATTCTCACGTCTTGAGCCGTTTTCCAGAGGCAGTACACGAGTATGGAACCCAAAAATGGATGGATCCAGGCTCACCGGATATCGCACAGCACTCGTTGGATGTAATTTTAGACGTCGTACGGCGGTATGATATCGACGGGGTTCACATGGATGATTATTTTTATCCCTACCCCGCTAATGATGACCAAGGAAACAGGATAGACTTTCCTGATTCATCCTTTTACAATTTGTACGGAGACGGGCTTAGTCGATCAGATTGGCGCCGTCGTAATGTGGACGATTTTATACAGCGAGTGTACAGCAGAATCAAGGAAACCAAATCCTGGGTACTATTCGGAATATCTCCCTTTGGGATCTGGCAGCCAGGATATCCGGAAAACGTAACGGGATTTAATCAGCACGAGAATTTGTATGCAGATGCCCGAAAATGGCTAAACCGTGGATGGGTCGATTATTATACGCCGCAGCTTTATTGGGCCATGGAAAGTAGTGGGCAACCCTACCCGGATCTGCTTGATTGGTGGATTAGTGAGAATGACCAGAATCGTCATATTTGGCCCGGAATTTTCACTAGTCGTGTTATTCTTGAAGGAAACTCGCATTGGGAGAACAATGAGTTGGTGCGCCAGGTTGCTCATACGCGTTCGGTGCCGGGCGCAACTGGGAATGTGCATTTTTCGATGCGGGCCATCATGCCGGCAAAGCACGGCATGGGTAAGGATTTAGCCAAGTCTCTATATGCAGAGCCTGCTCTGGTTCCGGCAACACATTGGCTGGGCGTATCAACGCCAAACAAACCTCTTTTGGAGTATCACTCCCTCGGAAACCGGGGTTATATGTCGATTGAGCCAGGAGATGATACCGAAGTGCGGGCTTGGACGGTCCGAATTAAAACAAGCGCTGGTTGGGAAACACGTATCCTTCCTGGGTGGAACCGGACTATTGCAGTGGAAGATGACGTGTTGGGTGTTGTCGTTAATACGGTTGGGCGCCTAGGAGTTACCAGCGTTCCCGTAGGCCTCTTGAGGAATTAGATGCATAATCAACATCGACGGCAAATGAACAAGCGGATTGTAATTGGATTGCTCGTATTCGTGGCAGGATGCTCTGGACCACAGCGTTTGGTGAACGTGGATGCTCTATCTGCAGAAGAAGCCGGAATGATCGCAGAGGAGCGTTTTACAATAGCTTTAAATGGGTGTCTGGATCGTTCAGAGACTTGCGGATTTCGGTTGGACCCGGGGTCTAAAACAGACACCGTGAAGGTGGATCAGGTTAAGCATCAGATTCATGCTGAACTCAATGACGCATTCGGCCAGCAGGCCTTTCGAGAAGAAACCATAAACAAGTTTGAGCAAGTCGTTCGAAGGGCTCTAGGCGAGGCGTTTCAAGATTACGATTTGAAAATGAGCGCGATGGGCATCCCCTTAAAAGATCTCGTTCCCAACGTGTATCGCTCCGGCGATCGGGACGTGAGCCGGATGCCTGCCTCACCGGACGAAAAGGCGCGCCTTACTACCGATTTATCGAAGCTCTGGCGGGCCGATGCGCAGCTATCGGGCCGCCATATTGCCATTTGGCCTAGTCACGGCTGGTACTATGAAACCAGACTGGATAGATGGGAATGGCAACGTGCCCGACTCTTTCAGACTGTCGAGGACCTATTCCCGATGTCTTTTGTCGTGCCTTATTTGATGCCGATGTTAGAGGGCGCGGGTGCATATGTCCATATTCCTAGAGAACGTGACGTTCAGACCCACGAAGTAGTCGTGGATTTTGATAGTGAAAAAGCGGAAAGTAACCGGTATTTGGAAATTGGTGAGAAAGATTTTGCTTGGAAAAAGGCTGAAAAACCAGGCTATCGGCATTTTGAGTCCTTAGGCGCAGTGAACCCGTTCGAGGAAGGCACGTATCGCGTCTCCACGACGGATACTGTCTCCAGCGCGATGGTGAGTTGGAATCCTGACTTTGCGGCTACGGGCAGGTACGCCGTCTATGTGGCTTTCGGAAAAGAAGAAGAGGCCACGCGGGATGCGCGCTACACCGTGCATCATCTTGGCGGCGCCACGACGATCAGCGTAAATCAACAAATGGCTGGGGGGACCTGGGTGTACCTCGGTCACTTTGATTTTATGAAGGGATCCAGGCCCGAAAGTGGGCGTGTTGAGCTTAGTAACGTGAGCTCGGATCCGGGTAAGATCATTTCTGCTGACGTCGTACGATTTGGCGGCGGAATGGGCTCTGTGGAAAGAGGTGGAATGACCAGCGGTCGACCTCGGTTTACGGAGGGAGCCCGCTACTACATGCAATTCGCAGGCATGCCTGACGCGTTGGTCTATAATGTGACCGAGGACCTAAATGATTATGTCGATGACTACCGTGGTCGCGCTGAATGGGTGAACTATCTCGTTGGTGCTCCTTTTGGACCCAACAAAAATCGAGATCAAGTCGGGCTCAACGTTCCAGTAGATCTATCTCTAGCTTTTCATACCGATGCTGGGATTACGCAAAACGAGCGTACGATTGGTACCCTGATGATTTATTCATCGACCGGGGCTGTTGGTGATAAGACGTTTCCCGATGGACAATCCCGCGTTGCCAACCGGGATTTAGGGGACATTATGCAAACGACTATTGTAGATGATTTGCGGGCCAAATATGATCCAAATTGGAATCGGCGCGCTATCTGGGATCGGGATTACAGCGAAGCGGTGCGACCCAACGTACCAGGTGTTTTGTTGGAGCTGCTATCCCATCAGAATTTCGCGGACATGAAGTTTGGTCTTGACCCGCGCTTCCGATTTGATGTGGCCCGTTCTGTGTATAAAAGCATGGCCTACTTTTTGGCTGACCAACATGGCTACGAGCCGGTCATCCAACCGCTACCGGTTTCGCACTTACGTACGGAATGGATAGACTCGGGTAAGCTAAAAGTGAGCTGGGAAGCTGTTATGGATCCGCTAGAATCTAGTGCCGCCCCCGACGCCTATGTAGTGTATGTCGCGCGTGATGAAGGAAGCTATGCTCCGGGCCAATGGGTCCGAGAAAATCACTTCGTATTAGATGAGATCGAAGCGGGCGTGGTATACCGGTTTCGCGTAGCAGGGGTCAATGCTGGCGGCGAAAGTATGCCAAGCGAGGAAGTAGCGGCTGGCCAACCATTTGGCGCTCAGGAGGGGCCAACGGTCATGGTAATTGCTGGTTTTGATCGGATTTCGGCTCCAGCCGTCCTCGAATATGGCTCTTTTAGGGGTTTTGCGGACTTTGAGGACGAAGGAGTGGCCGATGGAATGGATCTGTCCTACGTGGGTCGGCAATATGATTTTGACTCGCAATCTCCGTGGCTGGACGACGACGCGCCGGGACATGGTGCCAGTTATTCTACCCAAGAAACGCAAGTTCTAACCGGTAATACGTTCAACTATCCGGCTATCCATGGAGATGCCATTCTTGCTAGTGGCTATTCATTTGCGACATCGTCTGATGAAGCGATCGAAGAAGGCCTGGTTCGATTAGAGGCTTATCCGTTTGTTGATTTGATCTTAGGGGAAGAAAAAACGACCACTGGACCGGGAATGTTAACGGATTTTCAGGCGCTCTCTCCAGAGATGCAAAAGATGCTCATAGACTATAGCGGTGCCGTAATCGTCACGGGCGCTCACGTGGCTTCCGACTTGGCTGGGCCCGGTGCCTCCGAGGAAGCGAAGGACTTCGCAGAGGACCGTCTGTCCTTTACCTGGCGGACGGATCATGCTGTTGAGGTGGGTCACACCTATGGTATTGGGGCGTTTGAAAACCTGGGTGAAATCTGGTTTAACACCGATCCTACGGCAGATATATATCGGGTTGAGAGCCCAGATGCCTTGGAACCAGCCGAGGGTGCGCAGATCCTCCTGCGTTATGGGGACAACAACATGAGTGCGATGATTGGTCGCTCAGGTACCAGCGGCGTTGTTGTGGCTGGTTTTCCTTTTGAAACCGTCATTGGTGGTCGTTCGGTCCGAATTGAGCTTATGCAATCCATGCTGAACTACCTCAGCAATAACTAATACCTGACCTATGAGCCACGATACACTTACAGAACGGCGCAGAGCCTGGCGATGGATTCCAAGTCTCTATTTCGCAGAGGGAATTCCTTACGTAATCGTTATGACGCTCTCGGTCATTATGTACAAGCGTCTGGGAATCTCCAATACGGATATCGCGCTCTATACCAGTTGGTTGTATTTGCCTTGGGTAATTAAGCCGCTGTGGAGTCCTTTTGTGGACATCCTGAAAACGAAACGTTTCTGGATTGTGACTATGCAGCTCGTGATAGGCGCCGCGATGGCGTCCGTGGCGTTAACCTTACCAGGCCCTGATTTTTTTCAGTGGTCCCTCGTTTTCTTCTGGCTCATCGCGTTCAGTAGTGCCACGCACGACATCGCGGCAGATGGATTTTATATGCTGGCCGTGGATGACTCCAACCAGGCGTGGTTCGTGGGCATTCGGAGTACATTTTATCGCTTTGCCATGATTGCGGGGCAGGGTTTACTCGTTATGGTTGCGGGTCAGCTTGAGACCTCGACGGGCGATATTCCTATGGCATGGGCTATGACGATGGGAATTGCGGCAGCATTGTTTTTGCTGTTCATGGTCTATCATCGATTTGTGCTGCCGCGCCCGGCAACAGATGTACCAACAGCAGAAGCCAGCGCATCGAACTTATTTTCTGAATTCCTAAAGACGTTTTCGACCTTCTTTCAGAAAAAGGGTGTCACTACGATCATCCTTTTCATCCTATTCTACCGCTTTTCGGAAGCCCAATTAGTCAAAATGGCCTCGCCCTTCCTGCTGGATGAAGCTGCAGTAGGAGGCCTCGGGCTTTCCACGACTGAAGTTGGATTTGTGTATGGCACCGTCGGGATCATCTCGCTTACGCTGGGAGGATTATTGGGAGGGTTTCTTGCGGCCAAACAAGGACTCAAGTTTTGGCTCTGGCCCATGGTTGCTGCTATCAACCTGCCAAACGTCGTTTATCTGTTACTGTCCACGTTTCTGCCAGAGAGCTCGCTGATCGTGAACATCGCAGTGGCTGTTGAGCAATTTGGATATGGGTTCGGTTTTACGGCATTCATGTTATTCATGATTTATGCAGCCGAGGGACCTCATAAAACAGCCCATTTCGCAATATGCACCGGATTTATGGCTCTTGGGATGATGATTCCAGGAATGATCAGTGGCTGGTTACAGGAAATGCTGGGGTACCAGAACTTTTTCATCTGGATATTACTGGCCACTATACCTGGCTTTTTAGTCGCCTCTTTGGTAGATATCGATCCTGAATTTGGGAAGGCTAAAACGGAATAAAACGGTTCATTCAGGCCTGATCTCGACTAACAGTCAAAAGTGTCGCATCGCTGAAAGACCTGCAAACGATTGCCATAAAGGTCTATAAAACCGAAGGATTTGGCATCTAAAGCCTCATCGTAAAAGACGGTGTCATCGGTATCTACTTGCCAAGTTTTTAGGTAGTTGAAAAAGCCACCTATATCCTTGACGTAGAATCCAAACTTGAATAAACCATACTGCCTAGTCGCGGGCGGCTGAGTAGCATCAGCCTGCTCAATAAGCTCTACCGTCATCCCATTACCACTGAGGATACGGATGCGGTATCGATCATCATCAGCATCCACGCTGCTGGCCAAATCGAGCTTTAGGATAGTGCTGTACCACTGGGCAGCTTTGTCCACATTCTGCACGGTCACCGCCACAAAACTCGGACCATCCAGCTCCATATTTTGCCGGTAAGGGTCGGGTTTTTGTCCTAAGGCAGCCGTAGCGGATACGATTGCGAGAACCAAAAAGGGAAGGTAAATGCGCATTAGGGGCCTGATTTGAGATGATTAGGCGTTTTGGCGGGGTCCGCGATGCTGGATGTAACTGACGAGTAGGAAACAACCGGTAGCTGCCAAGAGATGTTTGAGGCTATGTCCACTTAGAGCAATCATATCAAAGACCTCTACGTCGTAGGACTCAACCACTTTTGCTAGGATGTAGGCGCTCAGCGCAATGGCTAGCGTCCAAGTATGTGAATAGGCTGACTTGAATACGAGCAGGTAAATGGCAACGACACCGAGCGGCATACCCTGTACCCACGCATAAAACCTTAAGTCGTCGGTGAGATGCCAAACAAGAACGGAGCTGGCTCCGATCACAATCGCGGGCACTAGAAGAATCCGAATCCATTTTTGACCTACATATTCACCAGTCAGGGCAACGAATAGTCCCATAAAGCCTACCGTCATCGGCAAGCGGTCCCACACTAGGGAGTCATTACTGGGATTCCAGTGATAATAAGCCGAGCCAAAGGACACAAAACAGATACCGACAAAAAGCACGAGCCAGCCTGTGTACGAACGCTGATCCTTCAAGGAAAGCACCATGTGCACGCCCCAAAAGCCGGCGATAAGGAACGGCACATTTGAGATCACATTCCAAGTATTGGGTATGCCAAACCATGAACCAGAATCTGCAAACGCGTGGTAGGCAGGGTTTTGAGGTATTGGATCTAAGGTGAAAAGCCAGAAGAGAGACCCTGCAATGAAAGAAAGCAGAAGGCCGACGCGCCAGTTAATGAGCGTAAGTGAAGTGCGGATCATGGGTCATATCCAGATATCATTTTCAGCAGTAAGATTACTCGATGTCTGACCTGTATTGGTGACGCCTCTGGGTTCAACAAGCAGAATATGACATTCCTGTTTGGCTACGGGTTTGTGTTCAACTCCTTTGGGCACGACAAACATTTCACCTGCGTTAAGATCGATTGAGTTATCTCTAAATAAGATGGTCATTTTGCCATGCAGAACGATAAAGGTTTCATCCGTTTCAGGATGGTTATGCCAAACAAACTCACCTTGAAGCTTGGCTAACTTGAACTGGTAGTCGTTCATCTCGGCGATTACTTTTGGACTCCACTGTTCAGTGAATTGATCAAGTTTGTCTTTAAAGTTCAGCGGTAGGTTCGTCTGCATGTTGTTGTAGTAAATCCTATGATCAGATCACGTTTGGCTTTTCTTGAAAAAAAAGGTCGATCACAAACAATGGCGTTAGAATAGAGATATACGCTAGAAAATCCATGGGGTCGAATGTGGAGTCATACCACTCGAGGTATTGGATGCCCTCGATACTAAAGCAAACTAAAACGAACAGGATAAAGGTGTGGATGGGCGTAAAAAGGCGAGTCCAGCGATTGTCTTTTTTTGTGGTAAAGAGTCCTCGTACCAGAATGTAGTGCCACGCCGGACCCGTCATATCGAGAATATATCCATTCCAAAACGGCGTATTGATTGCAAAATCAGCTAAAAGGCCCAGTGTACCCAAAATGATTAAGGTAGCGGCCCAGTAGGGTGCATTGCGATCATGAGTTGAATATTGAACAGGAGATGTAGACATCTAATCCAGAAGACTTGTGTGCCAAATAGTAACTCGTACGACCAGGAAAAACACGACAACTAAGAGAGGAATATGCTAGGCGTAAGATATGAGCCTTACGAACTGTTTAGGTAGAAGGTACGCTCATTCTTGACTCCAATTCCTCTTACGCTCGTTCTCGAATAGGTATCTTATCGCCGTTCCAGTTCCGACTCATAAAGGCGCCCTATGAACATTCTCAACATTGAAGGACTGCACAAAAGCTTTGGTGTGAAGCCACTGCTCAGCGATGTGACCTTCGGGCTGGAACACAATGAACGCATGGGATTGATCGGAGCTAACGGTTCCGGAAAAACCACGTTAATGCGCATTATTGCTGGCGCGGAGGTTTCCGATGGCGGTAGGTTGATGATTTCAAAGTCAGCCCGAGTAGCCTATCTACCCCAAAATCCTGATTTCGAGCCTGATCAGTCTATTTTGGACGCTGTTTTTGATAAAGGAGACCCCACATTGAGGCTGCTGCATGATTATGAGGAGGCCTCATTTGCGTTGACGACGGGGGAGGAGATCGACGAAAAATTGCTGGACCGGGTTTCTGAGTTGAGTCATCAGTTAGATGTTACTGGGGGATGGGATCGGGAGGCTAGTGCACGGGCCGTTCTGGATCGCTTGGGTCTCAAAGACATGAACGCTCGGGTTGGGACGTTATCTGGTGGTCAACGCAAGCGTGTGGCTATGGCCCGCGCTCTAGTCATTCAACCCGATTTGCTGTTGCTCGATGAGCCTACTAACCATCTTGACACCGAAACGATTGCCTGGCTTGAAGTCTATCTCTCTCGGTATCCGGGCGCACTACTGCTCGTAACCCATGATCGGTATTTTCTGGATCGAGTCACCAACCGAATGTTGGAAGTGGAGCCAGGAGGGGTCAATAAGTACGAGGGTAACTACACTCGGTATCTGGAGTTGAAGGAAGAAGCAGAGCGTCTGGCGGAGGCCACGGAGCGAACCCGCCGAAATTTGGCTCGACGAGAGTTAGAATGGCTGCGCAGAGGGCCCAAGGCGCGGACCTCAAAAGCTAAGTATCGGGTAGAACGGGCGCAGGCCTTACAAGAGGGTGGAAGATCGGGTCGGGACGCTACGATTCAGCTTGCGGCGGCATCCACACGCTTGGGTAAAAAAGTCTTGGAGTTGGAGAAAGTGACTAAATCTTACGACGGGGTCACGCTCGTTAAAGACTTTACGCGACTGCTCACACGAACTGATCGGCTCGGTATCATTGGCGAAAATGGTACTGGAAAAACAACGTTTTTAAAGCTTATTTCGGGCCAAATTCAGCCTGATTCCGGTTCTATCGAAGCCGGTCCAACGACGGTCATTGGCTATTTCGACCAAGAAGGACGACCGCTCAATGAATCGCTCAGAGTGATTGATACGGTCAAAGAGGTTGCTGAACACGTTCGAACAGCCGACGGTAGTACGATATCGGCTAGTCAGATGCTCGAGCGCTTCATGTTTCCACCGGCCGTCCAGTATACTCCGGTAGCCAAACTATCGGGTGGCGAGCGAAGACGATTGGATCTCGCTCTGGTGCTCATGGAGGCTCCTAATATTTTGTTGCTGGATGAGCCGACCAATGATCTAGATATTCCGACGCTTGCGGCTCTGGAAGAGTATTTAGATACGTTTGAAGGAGTTTTGATCGTGGTATCGCATGATCGCTGGTTTCTGGATAGGACAATAGACCATATTCTTCGTTTTGAAGGGAAAGGCCATATCCGGGAATATCCAGGGGATTACAGTGCATTTTTGGAAATAAAGCAACGAGAGGAAGCCGCAGAAGCGGATGCCGCCTCATCAACCCCAAAATCAGGCAAGGCGAAACGCGCATCAAAAAAGGATGAGACGTCCAAGAAGCTGTCCTACAAGGAAAAACAGGAACTGTCCAACGTTGAGAAGCGGATTGAACAAGGAGAACTGCGGAAGGCAGAAATTGAAGAGGCCTTATCTCAAAACACAGTAGATTTTGATGCTATCTCAGAGCTATCCAAGGAGCTTGGTGACCTAAACGGTCAACTTGAATCAGATATGGATCGATGGGCCGAGCTTGCCGATAAAGAGAATGGCTAGAGGCTTATTTTGCGTTGGCTGAAAATTGGCACATCCGCCAGACGGTAGGGGCTCCCCTCGGTTCGCCACAAACGAATAGGTGTGCAGTAGGTAACTCTACCAGCCAGAGCGTTTTGATCCTTTCGATTTCTTACGCTTAGTGGTCTTTTTGCCGTGTTTCCAGATGTTTTCGGTCTGTTTCTCTGCCGAGTTATTTTTTTCGAAAAAACAGATCTTTTTTCTTTAGGAGTCTCCATTTCGCCCGATACCCTTTGCACAGGGGGTGATCCCTTCGCTTCTTTCGAATAAGAGCGAGACGTCAACACGGGAAGCTCGATACGAGCATGCCTCGATGATTCATCCCCAAAACGGTTATCCAATTGGGTATCGGCATAATAAAAGTCGAGAATCTGAGAAAAGGATTTACCGTCCAGGGCCATAAAGTGGGCGCCCCATTGACTTAAGCCTACACCATGGCCAAAGCCCTTGCCTTTAAAGGTATATGTGCCTCGGCGTTCATTCGCGGAGAATAATGTGCTACGCAGGGATTTAGACCCAAAATGACGGGCAACTGCTGCCCGGAAAGCAGTACCCGTTACGTCTTTCGAGGATTTATTTCCTTTAAGACGCACGGACTCAATTCTACCATCTCCTGCCTCTTCTAGGATGCGTATATCCTTGACCTTCAGACCAAACGAAGCCGTCAGGGCTCGATGCAATTCCTTTTCGCTAACGGTCCATGTCCAAGAAGCGTAAGGCGATTTAGAATCCCAGGAATCCTTGCGAGACTTTAGGTAGGGAAGCGGTTTACTGCCCCATATTATCGTGTTTGAGGCCGTTCTGCCACCGTTGGAAGCTGAGTAAACAGCTTCAATGAGATTCCCTTTGTGTTCAAGGACCTGTCCGGCGGTCTGCTGCGCAGCCCGCCTTGCAGCTGGAGTAGCGCGTTTTAAGCCCCCATAAACCTGGAAACCTTCATGATCACGCAGTTCTTTTCCATTCTCGAGTGCATACAGGGCATAGGTTCGCGCCACAACGGCCATCGCTTTTGCTCCTTCCAGATCGTCTAGTCCATATTCAGAGCCGACGACTGAGGCTACATAATCCTCAAGTGGTACAATATTCAGTATGCGTAGTCCTTTCGAGGTGCTCTGGACTTCCAATTCACCAGCATATGAGTGATTGCTATTGTGGGTCTTCAGATATAGAGCGGAGCCCGCTTCGGGTAGAAATCGAATCGAAGCCAACCGCTCGTTTCGGTCATCAATGCTGATTTCTACCTGATTACCGATCGCTGTAATAACGACTTCGCGTCCAGTCCGTCGGGAATACGAACCATTTTCAGATTGTACCACAAAAGAGCCGCTGATCGGTGCAATCCGTACACTTGGGAGAGTAGTGCTTCCAAGTACACGAACGGACACTTCATCCACATATCGAACACCATCGGATGTCATTCGATTGAACGCCAGAGCAGGCCAAGCCGCGCACAGGCAAAGCAACACGAGCAGTGCGCTTTTAAGTCCAGATGTAAAAAGTGTCGTTTTCAATGCTTCCCTGCAGAATGGGTTAGGTTCTGCAAAGGGTATCGACAATCGATAAGGCTAATTTAAGTCGCCGAGGTTATAGCCGATCCGGCGCTTAAAATGTCGACTCAAAGGGGAATCAGAACGATTCAGCCAACCAACTTAGAGAAGGGCCTCTCTGTGGAGTATTCTTGTTTCGAAAGAGCTACTCAATGCCTCTCTGACAGAGAGTTCCCTAAGAGAATTCCAGAGTGTAGTAGCTAAATATAAATCGTCCGGCGAAGTGGGTGCGCCGGACGATTTTTTTGTCCCTATCGGAAAGAAGACCTAGTTGAATCTATTCGTTGATCAAGCTCAACAAATGGGATAGTTCGGCTTTCAGGCTTCTACGATCCACGATTAGATCTACAAATCCCTTCTCTTTCAGAAATTCGGATGTTTGGAATCCTTCTGGGAGATCTTGTCCCATTGTTTCCCGAATTACGCGTGGACCGGCGAATCCGATCAAAGCGCCAGGTTCGGCGAGGTGAAAGTCGCCAAGCATCGCAAAAGATGCCGTGACGCCTCCCGTTGTGGGATTGGTAAGGAGCACAAAGAACGGCAGTCCCGCTTCCGAAAGCTTAGTTAAGTGTGCACTGGTTTTGGCCATTTGCATCAAACTTAATGCGCCTTCCATCATGCGTGCACCTCCGCTTTGGGCGATTACCATGGCTGGAATGTCGCGTTCATAGCCACGTTTGATAGATCTGGCAATAACCTCCCCCACAACTGAACCCATCGATCCTCCAATAAAGGAAAAATCCATGGCGCTGACAGAGATAGAATGTCCACTGACTTCTCCGACTGCAGCTTTGGCAGCATCGTTCATCCCTGTTTTTTCCCGCGTTGCGACAAGACGGTCACTGTACGCTTTTCGATCGCTGAACTTAAGGGGGTCCACTGCAACGAGATTGTCGTCAAAAACCTCAAAATCACCGTCAAACAGTAATTCGAAGTAGCCCATGCTACTCATCTTGAAGTGATAGCCACATTTTGGGCATACCAGATCCTGCTTTTCTAGCTCTCGTCGGTTCACTGTCTCGGTACAGCCAACACATTTGACCCATTGGCCTTCTGGAACTTCGTTTTGCTGGTTCCGCTTGGTTTTTATTCCAGCGGTTGTGCGTTTAAACCAAGCCATACAATCTTGCTTAATAAATTGGGTGCAGTGATTCGACTTTCGTCCTTAAAAGGGCAATCGCTCAAAAATAGTGCGAGTTGCCTTCTTGGCGACGAACTCCTTAAGATAAGACGGTTCGAAGGAATGAAGTTCTTGTACGCGAAAATCGTCCATACGATTCTTCAGTAAGTCTTTCAGGTGACGAGCATCGTGTGAAACGAGGTGTAAAGCGATATCTGGATAGATTTCACGAGTTGCGTCCAGAAGAGTCAGGCTATCCGAAACGTACGAGATCGATGTAGTTGGGTCAGCAACCAACGTAAGTAGTTCAGACACGTCCACGGATTGATCCGGACAAACGCGGACCAGCTCATCATCTCTCATCTGAAATACAGCGGCAAACACCTCGGTTTGTCTTGCAGGAGTGAGTGCGATACAGATTTTGGACTTTACTTTCGAGCGTGCTGCATGAGCTAAGTAATGCAACGTTGAGATAGCAAGTAGCGGGATATCCATTGCAAAGGCTAAACCCTTTGCGGTGGAGGCGCCGATTCTTAGACCGGTATACGAACCCGGACCGGCCACTAAGGCGATACCATCAGGCCGAACCCCCGTTTCTTCCATCAGCTCTTTACAAAAAGGAGCTAAAAGCCGTGCATGCGATCGTTTTTCAGATGACTCCCGATAAGCGGTTGGGAATGCATCGCTCTGACTCCACAGCGTTGCGCTGCAAAGATCGGATACGGTATCTATGGCTAAAATAGTTGTCATGAAAAGTGAGCTAGTGACGCGGCGTATTCAAAGCAGCGGGCTTTGTTTCGATATAGAAAGACTTTAGACGGTTAGATCTCGACATCTCACTCAAAAAGGGGGAGATTCTCAGGCAGCAGGCATAGGGTTTTTACGGGTTGACAATTGGGGTCATAGGGTTATCTTATCAGCCCTGAATTTGCTTTGGGTAGCGGTTTTGGGTGCTGCCCCGGGAATTTATAGATGACATAATATAGGGGCACACGATGAAGGTTTACGATGCTGATCATATTCGCAATGTCGCACTGGTTGGACACCAGGGCAGTGGTAAGACCATGCTTGCGGAAGCCATGCTGCTTGACACGGGAGCCATCAAGCGCATGGGAACGATCGAAGAAGGCAACACAATCAGTGACTATCACCCTAGTGAAAAAGAGCGCGGCATGTCGGTTTTTGCCTCGCTTTTGCATGTAGAATACCAGGGGAATAAGCTTAATGTAATCGATACGCCAGGATATCCGGATTTTACCGGAGAAGTAGCGGCGTCCCTTCATGTGGTTGATTCGGCATTGTTCGTTATCAACGCCTCTGAAGGTGTTCAGGTGGGTACTGAGCTTGCTTGGCGTGCTGCTGTAAAGGAAAGCACACCCTCCATGTTTGTACTCAATCAACTCGATAAGGAAAACACAGACTTTAGAGATCTAGTCGAACAGATTCAAGATCGATTTGGTCGAGGAGCTACCGTTGTACAGCTCCCCGTTG
>DKOG01000047.1:8308-13523 GCA_002469915.1 Bacteroidetes bacterium UBA7368 | reverse complement strand
CTCAAGCCGTGCACGCGGGTATGATCACTTTTCCATTGCGCCATTTATGGCCACAGATTTGGATTGGGTCGAGGCGAAGTACGAGTCCGTTCGCGGGACGATTTCCAGCAGGTGGAAACGAGAAAACCGAAAAGTCACGCTTCACATTGAAGTCCCTGTAAACACGACAGCGGTTGTACGTATTCCGACGTCAAACGCGGACTCTTTGCAAGTAGACGGGAAGCCCGTTTCTGAATTGAAAACGGTAAACATGCTGGCCGGTAGTCCAGCGGGATTAGTAGAAATAGAACTTGGATCAGGTCGGTATCAATTTACGGCTGCCGTGGTGTAAATGGCCCGCCATAAGCGGTTTGAAGTTCGTTTGTACGTGCCTGAAGCGCATTCAGAATGGAAGCGTATTCCGGATTAGAGGCTAAATTTATCGTCTCCATCGGATCGCTTTGCAGATCGTACAGCTCTTCGTATACGGGATTTTGCTCGAAGTAACGGGCATACTTGAATCGTTCTCCTCGCACGCCTTCGTGTTTTGGAATCTGGGGGTGATTGAATAGGTGCTCAACGAAAAAGTCCGTTCTCCAATCAGAGATCTGCCTTCCTTGAACTAACGGCACCAGGCTTCGCCCTTGCATGATGTCTGGTACATCGACACCAGCCAAGTTGAGTAAGGTGGGTGCGATATCGATATTCAAAACGGGCTCCGAGGGAGTGGTACCTCGGTGGGTAGAATCGGTCCTTGGATCAAAAATGATGAGGGGGACGCGAATCGACAACTCATAGGGGAGCCACTTTCCAGCATATCCGCGCTCACCAAGGAAGTACCCATTGTCTCCCATTAGAATGATGATCGTGTTGTCCGCAATCTGTAGTGATTGCAGTTCATTCATCACTTTTCCGATTCCTGCGTCAACTCCGCTGATCATACGAAGGTGACCTTTTGTCATCCCTTGTACTTTTTCAGGTGTATCGAAACGCCAGAACCAGCGGACCCGGTTTAGCGATGCATCTTTTAAGAACTCCGGTTGGGCCTCGTAAAAGGACGGATCTGAAAGTGGCGGATCTGAAATGGTGATATCCGCATACTTTTTGTCCATGTTCTCAGGCCATATAAACTGGCGCTCATCTCCATCATCGGCATGGGGAGCATTAAAGCTCAGCGTCAGAGCGAACGGAGCAGACCCATTTCGGGCGCGTAGGTAATCGATGGCACGATTCGTAGTGATTTCGGTCAGGTGTCGTATCGAGCCATCGGTGTCTTCTCTAAGATACGGTGCTGCGGCGAACGGTTCGAACACGTCAAAGAGCGAGTCCGACACCACATTCATTTCTGTATTGACGCCAAACTTTCCGATCATCCCGGTGTGATATCCTGCTTCGCGAAGTAGTGTGGGATAACTGGCGTCTGTGAATCGGGTGGCTAGCGGGGCGGTGCCAAACGTGTACTGATGCGTGCGCTCAACAAGACCAGTGAGAAAACTTGCTCGGCTGGCTGCGCAGATCGGAGTGGTCACGAAGGCGTTTTCAAACCGGACGCCATCCGTGGCCAATCGATCCATGTTTGGCGTCTCGAGCATTGGATTAACGACGCCCATCATATCAAATCGTTGATCGTCTGTGATGATGAATAGCAAGTTCGGTTGCGCAGAATCAATGAGATCTGGTTCTGGACTAGAGCAGCCGAAAAGTGCGAATGCACATATGAATGTCAATACATGATTCATGAGGATCTCCTTGCTGGTACGCCGAGAGGTTTGATCATCTTCGGTGAGGGAAAGGTACTTCAATAAAGCTAGATGTCCCCAAAAGTGATGTCTAAAGTGAGAAATCCGCGTGTTGATCCTAAATAATTTAATGACCGGGATGAATCACTCAGCAATTATGGCAAGCAGCTCTCCCATCAACTGGAAATGAGATCCGCTGTGCCCCCATTGTTCACCAGCACCGCATCTCAGTAGCAATAGAAAGGACCTCAGGTGGATTGTGACACATTCGGGACACATTCGGGACAATTTGAGCGGCACGTGATTCGTCAATAGTGGGCGTTATCTCCTGTAGATACTATCAAAAACAAATTGACCCTGAATCAATGTTAAGTCGCCTTGTTCGAATTCCAGTTATGCTTGTCATCCTTCTTTGTCTGCCATCGAAGGTTTTCGCTCAGAAAACAGTTACGATTTCTGGAATCGTAAAAGAGTCGGACTCCGGTGAAACTCTTCCGTACGCCCATGTCTTGGTTCTTCAATCAACGATTGGAGCCGCGACAAATATCGATGGAAGGTTTGTGCTCCTCGACGTTCCGTCCGGCGAGCAGGTACTGAGAGTTTCTTTCCTGGGGTTTCAAACGAAAGATGTCCCGGTCAATACTAACGAGGTATTGGGCCCTCTCATCATCGAGCTGGATCCCATATCTACAGATCTCAACGAGGTTGTTGTCGTGGGTTAAAAGAATTGCCCAAACGACTTCTTAAAAAACGTAGATATGGTTCTAGGTGGCTTTGGGCTTTTCATCTCCGGGCTTCCGAACGCAAGCGTTCTCGCACAAAAACAAAAAGCCCCACTCACTTCGTTCGTGAGCGGGGCTTTTTGGCTGCGGAGGGGGTGGGATTCGAACCCACGATACGCGTAAACGTATGCTGGTTTTCAAGACCAGTGCATTCAGCCAGGCTCTGCCACCCCTCCTTAGGAGTGCTTTCATTTCGTTAGAAATGACCGCCGCGAGCCGACCAGCACAAAAACTACAGTTATCCTAGGTATCATTCAAAGAAGACAGCGTCAAAAAGAAAGATTATCTCAAAATCGTGAACACTCCATCTGCTACCTGATTGCCAACTTGGACACGATACAGGTAAGGTCCTGAGGATAGGATGCCAGATTCAAACGATAATTCGTGTTTGCCAGCTGTCATTACTTTTTCGATAGGTCGTGAAACCAATCGGCCCAGCGAGTCAAATACGGTCAAGGTCACAAGGTCGGGTTCAGACAAGTCAATGGGGAAACGAGTAGTCTGGCTGAACGGGTTGGGATAATTGACCGCCATCTTGACTTCAAAGGGGAGATCAAGCGACGATCTGGACGTCGCGTTTGGGCCTGGGAAGAAGTATTGCAACATTTCGTCTTGATGCGCTCGCCAGGAGCCCCATGAATGACCTTCGTGCCATTCATTCCATGAGTGCTCATACCCTTTTTCTTCCAGGACTTGCCGAAAGGAAGGCCCCGTAACAGATATGGATCCTTCATACGTACCCCAATCCAAATACCACTTTATAGGTTTCGTCGCGGAGTTAGCAATCAAGGTGGGTAGCGCACCATTATAGACCCAGTATGATGGGGAGTACGGTCCACACAGGCCGAAAATTTCGGGGTGTTCAAAACACTGACGTGTAGTGATGAGCCCGCCATAAGAAGGCCCCGTTACAGCTCGCTCTTCTGCGTTGGGAGAAATGTGGTAGTTGGATTCAATCCAAGGAATGAGTTCTGAAACCACCATTTCGGTAAACGGTGCTGTTTGAGTGGTCGCATACTCTTTTTCTCGATCAACAGGATTCAAAAAAGCGGCGATAATGGGTTGGATAAGCCCGTCTGAAATGAGATTGTCGAGAGTCGTCGTGATGGCCGCAAGCCGAAGGTAATCCGACCCATCGTGATATAGGATAAATGGATAGGGTGCGGAACGAAGCGGGTCATAACCGGGGGGCGTGTACATCTCAAGCGATCGGGAATTGCCCAAAACGGCACTTTCGAAGGTGCTCGATGTGCGTGTACCCATTTGAATACCTGATCGAGGCGTGATCTCTTCAGGGTGCACGTAGTCAGGCATAGACAATTCCGAGTTGGGGCCAAAACCGCCAACCACCTGTGAAGCATTTCTAGGATCTAAAATCCACTGGGAGCCATTGACGACAATCTTGTAATCGAATCGAGCATCCGATTCAAATTCGGCTTGCACATACCAGAGACTAGATCCCCCCAGAGCGGTGAGTGGGGTATTGGATGGATTCCATCCATTGAAATCGCCTGCAACGCCAACGGAGGAAGCCTGTCCGGAGTAGATAAAAACAGCCTGCGAATCGGACGAAAAAATAGGTGACGTTGGGTTCGCTGCGAGAAAGTCGTTTACTAGAGTCTGATGCTCGGAGGAGGACGCATTTTGGATGGAGTTCAGAAGGTCATCAAACGATTGTGCTACCGAGGTCGAGCAGCACAGAAAAAGACAAAGCAGAATCGGAGATCGCATCACCACACCTAAATAGAGTTCGGGTAATGTACCTTTTTTGTTGGCCCCAGTTTCAGTCTCTGTTGAAGACTACACCGGGTATTTGCGGCTCCCAAGGTCTATTTTTTCGCTTTAAGCGCTCCTCCGGTAATACTTTCTCAGGAGTCTGCCACTTCTGCACTTTTTGCGATTGGCGGTTTTCTTCTGTGGTAACCTGCCAAGCATACAAAAAGCGTGTTTGCGCTTCTGTGTCATTCAACTTGCGTTCGAGCTCGGTTTCTTGTTCGAACTCCGGTCCGCTTTCACTTTGCCAGTCGTACCAATGTTGGAATACGCGTGAGATGAGCCAAGGTCCTAGAACTATGAGTATAAACAGCTTCAGCATGATCTGGGTATCGGACTTTGCACCTCGAGATTAAAGCGAAAGGCAACGGCCGACTATCAGCGAGAAACGCATGAGTAGGCAGATGTACGTGTTGAGTGTCGCCGATATTCAGAAGACATTCGACGCCATACGTATCTAGCTTGGACTGAGTTAGCTCTTCAAGAAATTGGCTAGCAGCTGCTCACCAGCCGTGGCGCTTTTCTCCGGATGAAACTGCACTGCCGCAAAATTATCTCGGACCACAGCAGCTGAAAAATCACCCATGTAATTTGTTTGGGCAGTGGTGTGCTCGCTTTCATCGGCGTAAAAGGAGTGGACAAAGTACATGTAGCTGTTTTCGGGAAGATCCTTGAAAAGGCCTGATCCTTCGTGGTGTACCGTATTCCATCCAATCTGAGGGACTTTTTGCGAGCCCTTGAAGAGTCGGACCTTATTCGGAAAGATGCCCAAGCAGGGCGTATTGGCCTCTTCTGAGTGGCTACACATGATTTGGAGTCCAAGGCAAATACCTAACACGGGCTGAGTGAGCGTCGGGATGAAGGTGTCGAGACCATGGTCTTTGAAATAGGCCATGGCTGATCCGGCTTCGCCCACACCCGGAATGATGATGTGGCTGGGGG
>DKOG01000047.1:0-8278 GCA_002469915.1 Bacteroidetes bacterium UBA7368 | reverse complement strand
AAGCGCCGCCAGGTCATTCGTCAGAATGGCTTCTGCTCCCAATCGGTGCAGTGCGAACTGCACCGACTGCACGTTACCCGCATTGTATTTGAGAATGGCAATGGACATAGTGCGAGAAGCCGTTTAAAGGGTGCCTTTGGTAGAGGGGAGAACGTTCGGATCGCCTGTTCGAGCGATCGCCATGCCGAGGGCCCGAGCGAATGCTTTAAAGATGGACTCAACCACGTGATGCTCGTTATCTCCAGCAGCCTGAATATTCAGGTTGGCGCCAGCCCCGTCGCAGAACGATTTGAAAAAGTGGCTAAACATCTCAGAGGGGACGTCTCCGATCATTTCTCGTGTTAACTCTACATCCCAAACCAACCAATTGCGGCCGGACAGATCGAGTGCAACGCGTGCTAGCGCATCGTCCATGGGAGTATCGAATCCATATCGACCTATACCCCGCTTGTCCCCAAGAGCCTGGTTGAAGGTATTTCCGAGCGCGATGGCCGTATCCTCAATCGTGTGGTGCTCATCGACTTGCAGGTCACCATCACATCGGACGGAGAGGTCCATTCCAGAGTGGCGTGCGATCTGATCCAGCATGTGGTCAAAAAACTCTAGGCCCGTGCGGCAATCTGCCCGACCTTTTCCGTCCAAGTCAATTTGAATGGCGATATTCGTCTCTTTCGTAGCACGGCGGATGTAAGCAGACCGTGTCACAGATGAGCCTTTCACGTCGGCGAGGCGGTGTTCAACAGCGCGCGCGTGACCATCGAGCTCTTCGGCCTGTGCCATCGTGATGACTTTTGGTCCGAGCGCAAGGAGTCCTTCGGCCGTGGACCGCTGAAAGGTGATCTTGCGCATAAACGAATCCAGCGACACACCAGAAAAAGCACGCGCAGCTCCATTGGTTGGAAGCGTATGATTCGTGCCAGAAGCATAGTCGCCCAGCGATTCTGGTGTCCATTCTCCGATGAATACGGATCCTGCATGTTGAATCTGTTCGGCGAATAACTCGGCGTGATGCATTTGAATAATCAAGTGCTCTGGCGCGTAGCGATTAATGAGCGCTAGTGCCTTATTTGTCGAATCAACCAGCACCACGCGAGCCCGAGCGATTACTTTTTCAGCAATCTCTTTCCGAGGAAGGGATGCGAGTTGGGAGGCGACCTCTTTTTCTAATTCAGCAACATTGAAGCCTTCTAGTGCTACGACCAGGACGTCACTCAACACGTCGTGTTCTGCCTGGGCTAACATGTCCGCAGCCACAAAGGCAGGATTAGCTGTAGCATCAATGAGAAGAGCGACCTCCGTTGGTCCAGCGGGGAGATCTATCGCTACTCCGTCTGACGAGACCATTTGTTTAGCGGTATCCACCCAGATATTGCCTGGCCCAAAAATCTTATCGACAGAACGAATCGATTCCGTCCCGTAGGCCATCGCTGCAATAGCTTGAGCGCCGCCCACGGCATAGATTTCGGTTACCCCAGCTTCCTGAGCGGCGAACAAAATAGCCGGATGTATGGTGCCGTCTTCTCGAGGAGGGGTGCACAAAGCGATTTCGGGACATCCCGCCAGTCTAGCTGGTAACGCCAGCATTAGCACGGTGGAAAAGAGAGGAGCAGATCCACCGGGAATGTAAATTCCAACGCGTTCTAGGGGCACCGATTTGCGCCAGCAAAAAACGCCGGGACTCGTTTCCACTTGCTTTACCGGCTCTCTTTGTGCTTCATGGAACGCCTCTATATTCCTACTCGCTACAAGAATAGCTTCGCTCAAGCCGTCATCTACAGTGGGCGAGTCTAGAGTGACCCGAATGGACTCTACGTTGGAGCTATCGAACCGGGCTGTGAGCTCATTAAGAGCCACGTCCCCTTTGGTTTTCACGGCCTCAATGATCGCAGCGACATCGGATCGGACTTCGACATTGGGTGCCGATGCGCGCGCGCACAATGCATCGTATTGATCCTGCGATGGGTTTTCTACAATCAGCATACCTAAAGCACCATTTTTTCGATCGGTACAACCAACATGCCCTCAGCGCCAGCTTCTTTGAGGGACTCAATCACATTCCAAAATGCGTGTTCTGGAATGACCGAATGCACAGAACTCCACCCCTCTTTAACCAAAGGCATGACAGTAGGTGCTTTCATTCCGGGTAAAATATCAGTTACTACATCAAGAGACGTGTTGGGCACGTTCATGAGAATGTAACGATGTTGCTTCGCCTTCATGACCGACTGAATTCTGAAACGAAGTCGATCTAGCAGTTGCTTTTTTTCTTCCGATAGCTGTGGGGAAGCAATGAGCACCGCCTGTGATTTGAGTACGGTTTCGACTTCCTTCAATCCATTACTGATGAGCGTACTTCCTGAGCTCACAATATCACATATGCCGTCCGCAAGACCGATTCCAGGTGCTATTTCGACAGAACCAGAGATTTCGTGGATCGTCGCTTGCACACCATTATCATCAAAAAAATGCTGCAGCAGCCCCGGATATGAGGTAGCAATATGCAGATCATTAAGGTCTTGGGCAGAAGAGTAGCTGAACGTTCGAGGTAGAGCAATGGCCAATCGGCATTTGGCAAACCCGAGCTGATCGAGGGTCTCGACCGTTTTTCCTTTTTCGAGGATTACGTTTTCTCCGACAATACCCACGTCGGCTACGCCGTCTGCAACGTATCCCGGAATATCATCGTCTCTCAAGAAGAGCACTTCCAGATCGAAATGCTCTGCTAGCGCACGAAGCTTGCGATCAGGCTTGCTGATCTTGATTCCACAGGCTGCAAGCAGATCTGTGGTGGATTCGGACAAACGTCCGCCTTTCTGTATGGCTAATCGTAGTCTGTTGCTCATGGCGCACAGGAATGAAAAAGTGGTCACAAAAAAAAAGCACCCCGAAATCGATCGGGATGCCAGGCAATAAAATCTGCTTTGGTACGTCCTAATCGCTGTCCGAGAAATGACAATGCGCATGATGATGCATGCCGTGGAGCATGTCAGCAACAAATGCAGCAAAATGTATTTTCTGGGTAGCCATGATGTCGACTTTCAGTAGATTGTGTAGTGCAAAGATAGGCCACCAAAATCCAAAACATGCCTCGCGTGTGTTAAAAAATCGTGCAACCCACCGAACAAGCCTTTATTGATCACTTAGCCTGGACCAGTGACCATCCACTGAACTTATCGGTCCAGCATGCTTCCGGCTCATTTATCCACTTGAGCGATGGGAAAACGCTGATCGATTTAATCAGCGGCATCGCCGTTTCCTCTTTGGGGCATCGGCACCCAGCCGTGATTCAAGCCATCAAGGATCAACTAGACAAACACTTGCATGTGATGGTCTACGGGGAGTTTGTTCAAGATGCTCAGGCTTCATTCGCCAAAGCCCTTGCGGACGTGCTTCCGGGAATGTTGAACTCAGTGTATTTCACCATGACGGGGACAGAGGCCAATGAAGGAGCCCTAAAAGTGGCCAAAAAGGCTACAGGTCGCTCCCGTATGGTGTCGTTTACAAACTCTTATCACGGAGACACGCACGGATCCTTATCTGTAACGGGTCGCAATGTGTATCGAGATCCTTTCTTACCGCTCCTTCCGGATGTCGAATTTCTGCCCTTCGGCGATCTGGACGCACTCGCCGCGATAGATGATTCAGTCGCTTGCGTTATCACAGAGCCCATTCAGGGAGAAGGAGGTATTGTTGTACCCTCGGTCAAGTGGCATCAGGCCCTTCGGAATAGGTGTACCGAAACAGGGGCGCTTTTGATTTTTGATGAGATTCAGACCGGATTTGGGCGGACGGGAAAACTTTTTGCATGTGAGCAATTTGACGTCGTACCCGACATTATCACTCTAGCTAAAGCCATGGGTGGCGGCATGCCATTAGGCGCTTTTGTTGCGTCGAGAGAAATTATGGGCACGTTACGCAGCGACCCCCCGCTGAGTCATGTCACGACTTTTGGTGGACATCCTGTATCGTGTGCGGCTGCTGGAGCAGCACTAAAGGTTCTGATCGAGAATGATCTACCCGCTAGGGCATCACATATTGAAAGCGTGGTTCGGAAACGACTTGTCCACCCCTCCATTTTAGAAATCAGGGGAATGGGTGCCATGCTGGGTATGAATTTGGATAGCCCAGAAACCACGCAAAAAGTCGCAGACTATTGTCTAGATAACGGGGTCCTTCTCGGGTGGACCTTACACTCGAATACGCTTATTCGCATTGCACCGCCGCTCAACATTTCAGCGTCCGTATTGAACGACGCCATCGATGTCATTTTGAAAGCATTAGAGTAAATCTTGATCAGCCGCCGTACGTAGCAAGAATTAGGAGTCGACTTGCGGGGCAGCTGCTTTGCGAGGGGAGGTTTTACTTCCTCCATATAACTCGTACTTGGCCAATCGACCCTCTAGAGCACCATTTACTAGCTCCTTTTTCCAGGTAGTTCTGAGGCCTACCGTTTTTAGGAGGGCTGGTTCGCCGACGTAAATGAAGGCCGAGGTATTGGTGCATCGTTGTTTGAGAAAGTCTCCGAACTCTTTATAGAACTCAGGAATCGTTTGCCAGGGACTGATTCGCTTTCCATAGGGTGGGTTGGTGACGATCACGCCGTCCTTCCACTCTTCGATGTCTCGAAAATCGGCTGTCACCATCGTGACTAGATTTCCATAGGGGAGGCGCTCTAGATTCTTGCGCGCCAATCGAATGGCCTCACTATCGATGTCAGAACCCGATATCAAGCCTTTATCGATGGGAGTAATTCCGGAATCAATTTTTTTCCGCAAGGCGTCCCACAAATCCGCATCAAAATCGGGAAGCGCATCAAACCCAAATCGCTCGTGCAGGTAACCCGATGGTGTTTTAGATGCGACCATAAGCGCTTCTGCTAGAATCGTCCCGGATCCGCACATCGGGTCTAATAACTTACAGTCTGCTTTCCACTCTGTTAGGCGGATGATGGACGCGGCCACGGTTTCCTGGAGTGGTGCCTCGAGTGCATCAAGTCGGTATCCCCGACGATGCATTGAACGACCGGCTGCGTCCAAGCTGATCGTGGCTCTGTTGTTGTCAATATGCAGATTAAGTGACACGTCCGGATTTCGCCTTTCCACAGAGGGTCTCGATCCAACCTGATCCCGAATCGAATCGACTATAGCATCCTTAAGCTTAAGCGCTGCATATTTGGAATGCTGGATACGACTGTGAGCAACGGTCGCAAAGATGGCAAACGTTTTATCGACCCCGATGAGCGACATCCAGTCCAGTTCTTGGGCCCTCTGATACAAGTAGTTGTCGCTGTGACAATCAAAGGTCATTAAGGGTACGAGAACCCGGGTTGGAATCCTGGCTTGATATACGATTCCGTACAAAACTTCAGGTGTCGCATCAAAATGGACTCCCCGATAAGCCGGCTCAACTTCAGTAGCGCCCAATTCTTCGAGTTCTTCTGCCGCTAATTGCTCAATGGGATGAGCAACTTGTGCAAAATATCGACTGTATTCCTGATAGATATATGACATTATGCGAAGCTATTCCATGATGGATGTCAATGAGCCGGCTGTTCCATCGTTTGGAGCCGGATCCACACCAATGATTCCAGCCATGGTGTTGTATAATTCAATGTTCAGGAAAGAGGGGATCGTGACATTATCCTTAAAGGCTGGACCGTGAGCAATAAAAACAGCACGCATAGACAACAACTCGTTGTCATAGCCATGGGTACCGCCCACG
Source organism: Bacteroidetes bacterium UBA7368 (assembly GCA_002469915.1). Classification (GTDB taxonomy): domain Bacteria; phylum Bacteroidota; class Rhodothermia; order Rhodothermales; family UBA10348; genus UBA10348. The sequence continues at coordinate 2,557 of DKOG01000047.1, read as the reverse complement.
AATCGATCTGGATTGGCTTCGGCCCATGCTCTTTCTCGGTTGAACGACCATCCATCATCAACGTGACCTACAATTGCTGGAATACGGTCATTGCCTGTGTAGTGAAAGCGTTCTGGAACGTCTTCGGCCAAGTAGACGTGCATATTGGGATGCGCGTTTTTCAGTGCCGCAAATAGAATATCTCTTTTCCCCGGCTTTGGATAGATGCCTAGAACTGGATTTCTATCCAGCATAGCTACATCATCCATGTCGATATAATCATCCAAAGCGATTACTCGATCAGGAGATAGCTCGGACATACCGTGATCTGATACGATGACAATATTGACGGCGTCATAAAGACCTCTTTCCTGAAGTCCATCAATCAATCGACCTAGGTATCCATCGACCTTGAGAACAGAAGCGGCAGTTTCATCTGATTCCGGTCCATAGCGATGACCGGCATCGTCCGTGTCACTGAAATAAAGAGATATGAATCCTGGACGTTCTTCTTTAGGGAGCTCAAGCCACGCGAGTGCCTGATCTACACGATCAAAACCATCTACTCGGCCATCATACACATACCAATACGATGGCTGTACCTCTTTTACTGGAGACTCGGAGCCAACCCAGAAATAGGTTGCGGCTTTCACATCTTGAATTTCTGCCGTCACCCAGATGGGTTCGCCACCCCACCATCTTGAATCGGTTACGGCATCTCGATTACCGAGCGTAAAGACCTCGTCCATTTCAGCATCGTACATCGAATTGGATACAATTCCATGATTAGCTGGGTACAGACCGGTCGCTATACTGTAGTGGTTGGGGAAAGTTTTGGATGGGTAAACGGGCTTCATTCCCTCTGGAGCCCAAGCTCCTTCCTTGATCAGCCGATCCATATTGGGCGTATCATACCAATCTATATAGTCGGATCTGAATCCATCAAACGAGATGAGAATAAGCGTCTTCTCATAGTCAGCAGGCTTCAATTCAGCGAGTCTATCTGCCTTAGATGAGCAACCGGCAAAACACACAATGAAAAGTAGGGCGATGGATGTCTGGCGCATAGGGTTTCCGTTTTGAAGTCGACCACTCGCATAATAGCACGAAAGACCATGACGGTCCCTTGAAATCGTATGTTTGGGAAAATCCGCAAGGAACCGGTTCGGAATCCCCTCCGTTGCACGACAGCTTCCGAAATCAGCTCATAATCACCATTTCATGCAGATAGGCCCTCTCAAATTTAGAGACCGACCAATTTTTCTGGCTCCCATGGAGGATGTCAGTGACCCACCTTTTCGTTTAATGTGTAAACGATTTGGTGCGGACATGCTGTATACCGAATTCATTTCCTCTGGTGGATTGGCCTACGGGGCTCAAGGTTCGGAAATGAAGTTGGACATCTATGAAGAGGAACGTCCTGTCGCGATTCAGATTTTTGGTGGAGACATCGAGCAAGTTCGGCAGGCTACGCGGGTTGTGAACGCGGTAAAACCGGATCTGATTGATATCAATTTTGGCTGCCCGGTCAAGAAAGTGGTTTCCAAAGATGGGGGAGCCGGTATTCTGAGGAATCTTCCTAAGATGCAGGAGATCACGGCTGCGGTTATCGAAGAAAGCGATACTCCGGTGACGGTAAAGACGCGTTTGGGATGGAACGACCAGTCCATATTTATTTTGGATGTGGCCAAAATGCTGGAGGAAACGGGGGTAGCTGCGCTAGCCGTTCATGCTCGAACACGTTCCCAGATGTACAAGGGCGAAGCGCGATGGGATTGGTTGAAAAAGATTAAAAATGAATCGGGCATATCCATTCCACTCATCGGCAATGGCGATGCAACATCTCCCGAAAAGATCGAAGCTATGTTCGACGAAACCGGAGTAGATGCGGTAATGGTGGGTAGGGGAGCCATCGGAAACCCATGGATATTTCGGAATGCCAAGATCTACCGTGAAACGGGTGAGATTCCGCCAGCCCCGACCTGGGAAGAGCGGTGCGAGGCGGTAGCCGAGCACCTTGCGTTGAAATGCGAATGGTTAGGTGAGAAAAAAGGCGTCCTGGAAATGAGACGTATGTACGGCGGGTATTTTAAGGGCTTCAGAAATGCCAGCGCCCTGCGTCAACTCATTATGCAAGAGCACACCCTAGACGGCGTACTCGAAGTACTGCTGAATTTCAGTGAGGCCGATCTTGAGACCGTGAAGATTCCCAACCTGCGGGCAGTAGCAGTGAAGGCGAAGCTTCCGACCGCTACACGGAAGAAGGTCTAGAGACCCTTTTCGGCCAAGTATGCCGCTCCTCTTCCTTTGATGTTTGAGTCCCAGAACTCCATCCATTCTGGTCCTTTTTCTGTGAGGCGTTCCCAGTCTACATCCATAGCACGAATCTGAGCCTCGCGCATCCAAGTCGGAATAGCTTCCGGATCGAGATCTGTTCGGGCAGGGATACGGTAATAAACGTCCGCCTGATGCTGTAGGGCCTCGGCAGTGGTTACAAACTCATAAAACTGCTTGGCGAGTTCTGGCTGAGGAGCATTGGCCACCAGGGCGATAGCGTCATTCAGTACCGGCGTGCCTG
>DKOG01000109.1 GCA_002469915.1 Bacteroidetes bacterium UBA7368 | reverse complement strand
CAACCCGATTGCAGCCAACCGTCGCGCTGTCTAAACCATTTCCCGCCGTTCGTGTCATCCTCGCCCTGAGCGTGGTCGCGGTCATGGCCGCTGTTATCATGCTGCCCCGCGTGTCTTTCGAGTATCGGTTTGGAGAGCTGGAGCCCAGCTATGAGGAGTACGAAGCTCGTCGGGACATCGTTCGGAAGGTCTACAACGACAAGCGCCGGCGAAATCCGGCGTACATCGTAGTCGATACGGTTGAGGAAATTGATCCGATCACACAGGCTGTCAATTTAATAATTGAAACCGATACGTTGTCTCCGACCATTCAGCGCGCTGAGTCTCTTCAAGATCGGTTTCCAATGAATGAAGGAGCTCAAAAAGAACGGTTATCCCGTCTAGAGGGTATCCGAGAAAAGCTGGCGGATTCATTTTTAGAGCTAGATGAATCAGAAGACATGGAGAGACTGCGCCGAGCATCGAGCACATCTCGGGTTCTTGCATTTGAAGAGGTGCCCGCATTTTTACGTAAGCAGTTCACTTCCAAGTCGGGGGAGCTGGGTAATTTTGTCATCATCTACCCTTCTGTAGGTCTTTCGGACGGACGTCAGTCCATAGCTTTTTCTGAGGATGTTGGGACGATCACGACGGCCGACGGTATGGATTACCATGCGGGTTCAACTTCGCTTGTAGCAGCTGATATGCTGAAACTGATGCGTAGTGAAGCTCCTTGGATGGTATTAGCGACCTTTATCATCGTGCTGGGTCTCATGTATCTCAATTTTGGGACCTTGCGTTGGATGGGTCTCGCGGTACTACCTCTTATGGTTGGTTTGCTTTGGATGATGTTGATGGTTGAACTGTTCGAGGCGCGCCTAAATTTTTATAATTTGATTGTGCTCCCAGCGGTACTCGGAATCGGTAATGATGCCGGCGTGCACATCGTGCATCGGTACCAAGAGGAGGGCAAGGGATCCTTACGTCGGGTATTGCGCTCCACAGGTGAACACGTTGCGATGGGCTCGCTTACGACGATGGTTGGGTTTGCTGGGTTACTCCTCAGCTTTCATCCTGGACTAGAATCTATCGGATTGTTAGCCGTGTTTGGAATCGGGTCGACATTGGTAGCGGCGCTTCTTTTCCTGCCAGCTCTTTTGCAGTGGCTTGAAAATCGTGCAACCACCTAAATGCTGAACCACAGATTTCGCTCTGGCTAGGAGAGGTGCCCCAAGTATTGCTCCGCTACGGCATCCCATCCGAAGGTCTCGGCAACATGCGCCCTAGAGGAGTCTGAAAGAGCTCCTAGAGAGGTTCGATCTAGATCTAGGGTAACGATTCGGTCAGTGTAGCCCGTTATATCTCCGGACTCGACGAAGTAACCATTTTTACCAACGGTGATAACTTCTTTGATGCCTTCTAGTCGAGCGGCAACTACTGGCAAACCATTCATAGCGGCTTCTAGCATAACAATGCCAAATCCCTCCATGTCACCAGGGACCGGAATATTGGGCATGAGAAACAGGTCCGCGCTCTGATACAGATTGGTTAGTTGGGCATCTCCGAGCCTACCGAGAAGCCGTACTCGATAGCCTAAATGATTCGCATCTATCGCTGATTGAATAGCGTCTCCTTCTGGTCCATCTCCTCCCAACCAATAGTGAACGTGTTCAGGAAGCCGAGGCATCACATGTTCGATGAACCAAGCAAATCCTTTGCGCTTAACCTGTCGGCCCACAGAAGTGAGCAAAATGGCATCCTTCGGCAGATCAGATCGGAAAGGATGGCTCGCGCGGGCTCCCGCACGCATTTCAAATGGAGGGAAACGATCTAGTTCAACACCATTGTTCACAACGCGGACGTTGGCGGGCGGGAGCCCGCGCTCTACGCACGCCTCTCCGGTAGGGCCACTTACGGGCAATACCATATCCAACGCACCAAATATGTGAGGTACGACTTTCTGGTACAAAGCATTGGGGGTGGTTACGTCTAGGCCGTGCACGATTGAGGCGACACGCACGCCGTGCTGTTTCAACAGTTTTCGTAAGGGTAACGCTAACCAGGCCGTTACCATACTGGAAAACACGATAACGTCCACCTCGCCTCTCTTTATACGTTTTCTGAGAGAGAAGAAGGTCTTGATGAGAAACGGAGCGACCAACACATGAATCCACTTCCAACTGGCTACCAGTAGAATGGCATCATAACTGAAATCATTGCTTTGTTTTCGTTGCAATGCAGCGTCCAATTCCATGGCAACCCGCTGCATACCTCCCACGTTGGCTAGTGGCCGATCAGGAGGCGAGAAAGAATGGGTGACAAAAACCAGTCGCACTATAGTCTGGAGCTAAAATGAATCAGGGAGTAATAGCCAGACCGTTGGTCGTCATACGGGATGGGCTCGGGCCCTGAAGACCATCGCCACTGGGGGCAGGTGTCAAAATATGATCGTAGTAACTATCAATTTTCCCCAGAATACGTCGCCAGCTATATGTTTCAGCCTCCGTGCGAGCGGCTAGGCCCATTTCTTGGCGTTTTTCAAGACTATTGACGAGGCACAATGCGTAGTCAACAAATGAATCAATTTCCCCAGGTATGGCCAGATAGCCTGTTTTTTCGTGCACCACAAGGGAGCTACTTCCTGTGGCGTCGGCACACAACGTTGGTATACCGCTAGCCATGGCTTCGAGCGTCACATTGCCGAAGGTCTCTGTCGTTGATGGGAATAGGAATAGGTCTGAGGAGGCGTACGCTTTGGCCAATTCCTCTCCCTCAAGATGTCCCAGAAAGTGCGCTCGCGGAAACCGCTCGCGCAGCATGTCTTCTGCTGGACCAGATCCTACTACGAGTGCGCGTACGTTTTTCCCAGCATCCTTTAATTTTTGCAGCACATCGGCATACACATCGAGTCCTTTTTCAACGACCAGACGGCTGATGAAAGAAACGACTATTTCATCGTCGGCAAATCCATGATCTCGGCGCCAAGACATCGAACGTTTGGAGGGGTTAAACAAGCGGACGTCTACACCTCTTGGCCACAATTCAATTCCCTTGTCAATGCCATGCTCCTTGAGCACGTTTGCCATAGAGTTTGAGGGGACGTAAAGGTGTTCACATCGCTCATAGAACCAACGCAAATAAGCCCACATTGCGCCCTCGAGCTTCTGCATCCGGTAGTAGGCCAGATAAGAACTGAAATGGGTATGATAGGAGGCGACAACTGGGATATTTCTCTTGCGAGCATATTTCAGCGCCTGAAGGCCTAAAAAGTCAGGTGTGGCAATGTGGACGATGGTCGGCTTGAATTGCTCCAATTCCTGAAATACGCGCGGACTCATTCCAAACGAAATCTGATACTCAGGCCTGCCCGGCATATTAAAGGAAGGTACGTCGGTCATCGTACCCGCATGCTCAATGGGTGGATCGTCTACGGACGGAGCGAATACGTGCACAGGTATCTCTTCGCACTCCAAATACGACACGAGGCGGTTGAGCGTCAACGAAACGCCATCTACTACGTGGTTGTATGCACCGGTAAAAAGCGCAACGCGTTTATCGCGCTCAATAGCTATGTGAGGAGTTGGGGCCAAATGATATCACCTAAAGTCGGAGAAGGACTCTAATGACCTTCTTGAAAATCCTTCAATGTCTGCGACATTGGTGTAGCCGCGGCTTAAGTCGATTGGGTATCACTTTTTTTTCGATCCGACAAAGAAAGGGGAACGAAAAGACCCAGATTTAGAATTCGATCGAGCACAATTCGGGTCGTGAGCATTGCTGCAATGGCTGGGCCAGAGCTTTCAACGACGCCTGGCATTCCGAGAATTAAACTGGCTGCGAGCAGGTCTCTGGCTGGGACAAATGGGAGCCGGTTGGATATGGTAACAATAGCCAACATGGTCCCCCAGACGTGAAACGGCATATCTGGCAAGACGACCCACCACTGCGTTATTTGCATGGCAAAATTCAGCATGAAGCGAATAAAATGAGCTAGATAAATCCCTAAAACCGCCTTTCCTGAAAGGGAGAAAATCGTCCGACGAAACCGATATGCCACTGCGATAAGGACGGCGGCCAGCAGAATAGCCCCTAGGATGAGCATCGGGTCATTGTCTCCGATGAAGTCTCCAATGCGGATGGACCCTGTGGTTAGCAGAATCCCAAAAAGAATGCCGGTTGCAGAAAAGGCACCTAGTGAGGAGGTGATTCCATTGTCCACCATGAACCGGAGTACTTTTCCTTCGGTCAGGTTTAGCCGCTCCTTGAGCCAGAACAACACAAACACGTCCCCTGAATAACCAACGAGATCAGAATTGAGGACTTTTTTGCGAACAAATACGGAAAAAAGAGCGCGACGCGGGGCGGAGAAAAAAGTACCGTAAATTCCAGTCTCGAAAATCGGCAGCGTAACGTACATTACAGCAACTGTTACGTAGAACCAGGGTGTCTTCGGCATTTCGCTAATGACTTCTCTCCAACCAATGTTGGAAAGCTGCCAAAAGAGAAGACCAACGACGGCTATGCCGAGAACCGTTCGGAGTGCGGCCACAATCCGTTTCCCTCTTGGGGAAGAGGAAAACCGGCTAAATATCGTTCGAAATGTCTTTTTTTCGGTCAAATGGTTGGACCTAGTACGGCAGGACGGCTCGAAACCACGCAATTTACGCAATTGATCAGCAATGAACGGTAAGGCACTGGCGAAAAAAGCGAGAACCATAGGTACGGTCGTACTCGTGGTGTACGCTGTAACGGTAGCCACTAATCTTGGTGAGTTCTGGCCTTTTAGCATCTATCCGATGTTCTCTCAAGGCGGAAATAACTGGTCCCGATCTTTGGTCCGCGAATTCCCAGAGGATGATTCCACTTCATGGGAAGTCGTGGGACTAGCGGATGTACCTGGGGCTCCATTTTCAGTTAAAAAAATGGGTGTTGATCCCATTGATCTAGCAAATTTCGTTTCAAAAACGACTATATGGGATTCCGTACGTGTGGCCGCGCTCAGAAACATGTTTTTTGGATCCGAGACGCCCTTATATCAGATCGTGATCTATCGCGTTCGGGGAGAGCTGACTGAGGATCATGAAGTGCTCGTAGAAGCAACTCCCTACGTTTTATTGTCTCCCAAGGGCGATCAGGTTAATCCAGAGGTGCAGCAATGAGGCAGGCACCGAATTGGAATTTGATGGATAACCTGTTTGAATTTGATCGGGCGGAATCCAGCGGTCAAATCATTTTCAGGAAGATTTTTGAATCGTTCATCGTATTGGGGACGATGTATCTGGCGTGGACTTGGGGCCAGTACACGCTGCGGATTTCGGATATCGTACTACCGCTAGGCCTCGCACGGTATGTAGATATTTCCTTTATGCATGGCAATACCCTGCCACTCTGGAATGCGGGGCTTATTTCTGTGCTCGTACTTCTTGGTTGGGCCCGATTAGGGCGCTGGCCCTATGCGATCGCTTTTGTGCTTTTGATCATTCAATATGCCGCGCGCTTCACGTTAGGAGAAATTCCCCACAGCTCGAATTTGGTCGGCATGGGGTTACTCGGATTCGCTTGTGGTCAATTGTTTTATCCAGATGAGACAAGTAGGAGTCGATTCGGATTAGGGTTTACCTACTTCTTTCTTGGGTTGGCGTACACGAGCGCGGCGATTAGCAAGTTGGTAGCCTCGGGTATCACCTGGTCGGACGGACGTCATCTGTGGATGTGGATCAACGAAAAAGCAGTGGATGAAATTGCGCGTTCCGGATTTGTGGAGCTGAATTTCGTTCAGGAGTTGGCCTTATCCTCGCTACTTATAGCTACCCTGTTTTTAGCTTTTGGCCTGATAGCAGAACTGTTTTCATGGTTAGTCTGGTTCAGGCGCACTCGAATGTGGGTTATGCTGGCCATTTTGGGACTACACGTGGGCATTTGGCTGACTATGGACATTCTGTTCATCCTTTCGGTCTACGAATTGATCATCTTGGCCTTTCCTTGGGATGAGTGGATTGACAAGATGTTGGAACGAAGACGGCGGGCGTAGGCCTGCGACGGATGCTAAATCAGGCCTTTTGGAGGAACTCGGCAAACAAGTCGCACTCGCGGGAGTGATCCAAATAGGTGGCAAAGGCATGCCGTGCATCAGCTGAAATCTGGAATCTTGAATGCCCGAAGATATTGCGGCGCACAAACTTCCACCATCCGTAGGCAATCAGGTCCTGAGGTGTATTGCGCATTCTGCGGATGAAGTGATCTCGTTCCCACAGGTTATCTCCATGGAAGTACCTGAGGTGGAGGTGGGCATGCTTCATAGGCATAATATGATACCTGCGCTGCCGCCAGACATTCTTATAATGCGTATCTGATGTGCGTCGAAGTTCGGGAAAGCGCACCTCGTCATCCCTTAGGTGCATGACCGTGGGGGGCACCCCTCCTTTAAGCAAACCGTAAAACGGCTTGTGAAAATACAAAGGGTCATCTACGTGCATTAGTGTCGCATAAAGCGTCACGGCATCAGCTTGTTCACGTACTAGCGCTGCGTGTTGAGTTTCTAGTCGATCTGGAGCAGACCAATCGTCATCGTCCCACTGCGGAACGACCACATCGCCAGAAACCATTTCTAGAGATTGATTTCTCAATTCCCCAATCGTGGTTTGCTCGTTATTTTCCACGTAGCGATAGTTCACCTGGGCCTCGGGCAGGTCCGATAGCAGGGATTGCATCGGGGACTTGCCATTATCCAAGACGATCAATTCTCGATTTTCCCAAGTCTGCTCTTGATACGATCGGATCGCGCGGCGACACAGATCGTGTCTGTCGGCAGTTACCATGACGCATGATATAAGAGGTCGGTCGGACACGGAGAATAGGGTCTAGTTCAACAAGGCTTGTAATATGCACACGGCTGGCGCCACTACATAATAGTTTGAAGGGAAAAAACGTTAAATCTGTCTATGGACCCCCGTTGCTTTTAGAGCATTGACCACGGCTATATGTGTATGAATAGAATCCTGTTAGTGATACTCATGCTTGCTCTACTGGGTGAGATACCGGTCTATGCCCAGTCGGCTGGTCGAGTAGTCATCGATGATTTTGAGTCGTACGGCGAGGATGCCCTGCCCGTAAAGTGGAATGCTCAATACAATGGTAAATTGGTCCCTCTTACCGAGCAGTTCATCGACGATGATGAGTGGTTTTACGTTAAACACGAAGCCGGTCGTCGATTTGTAAGGGCGTTTTCCAGCGGAGAAGCCGTTCACATCAACAAGAAAAACGGCGATGGTTTTGAATGGGATCTGCGAGAACATCCGATCTTAGCCTGGGATTGGAGAGCGAACATTCTGCCAAAAGGCGCACGCGAAGACAAGGATAAGCTGAACGATTCAGGAGCTGGTGTCTATGTGGTTTTTTCGATTGAGGGGTTTTTACTAAAAAGACCCAAAATCATCAAATACGTGTATTCGAGTTCCTTACCAGTGGGCACCATTTATTCGTATGGAAAGCTGAAAGTCATCGTGGTGTCTTCGGATTTGGATGGATCGGGAGATTGGATCCGGGTCGAGCGTGATGTGATAGCAGATTATAAGCGGGTTTTCAAGGAAAACCCGCCCAACAAGCCTTTATATATGCGTCTCTGGTCGGATTCAGACAACACGAAATCCGTATCGGAAGCAGACTTCGACAATATCGAAATCTTGACCAGGTAAATAGCTTCGGCTTAAATCAGCCGAGAAGTGGTTTGAGATATCGACCGGTGTGGCTCTTCTCTTCTTCAGCGACTTCTTCGGGCGTCCCGGCGGCAACGATGAATCCGCCTCGGACTCCGCCATCAGGTCCCAAATCGATCACATGATCGGCACATTTAATGACATCCAAGTTGTGTTCAACAACAATGACGGAATGGCCATTTTCTACAAGTGCATTGAAGGCATCGAGCAGCTTACGAATATCGTCAAAGTGTAGGCCGGTGGTCGGCTCATCAAATATGTAAAGCGTGCGTTCTCGGTTCACCTTACCCAGATGAGAAGCCAGTTTGATTCGTTGTGCTTCACCTCCGGAAAGGGTGTTTGATGGTTGTCCTAAACTCAGGTAACCCAGCCCGATATCGCACAAAACTCCTAATTTTCGAACGAGTGACTTCTCCGTTGAAAAGAAAGCGACGGCATCCTCAATGGTCATATCAAGGACTTGATCGATGCTTTTTCCTTGGCACCGAATTTCCAGCACATCCTGCTTGTAACGCTTTCCTTTGCACGCATCACATTCAAGAAATAGATCAGCTAAGAATTGCATCTCGATTCGTACTACGCCTTCTCCTTGGCACGTCTCACATCGTCCACCTGGCACATTGAACGAGAAATAACCAGGCTTGTAGCCCCTGATTCTGGCTTGATACGTTCCGGAGAATAGCTGCCGGATGGTATCAAAAGCTTTTACATACGTGGCTGGATTGGATCGGGGAGATCTACCGATAGGTGACTGATCTACCATTTCTACCTGGTCCACGAGTTGATGGCCGCGGATAGCGGTGTGCCGACCGACTTTACCATCACCCGAGTGGGTGCCTTTCAGTTTAGCAAGTCCTTGATACAGGGTGTCATGAACTAACGTGGATTTTCCAGATCCGCTCACACCCGTAACGCACACAATCATTCCGAGTGGAAAGTTCGACGTGACGCGTTTCAGGTTGTGTTGCCGGGCATTTTCGATGATAAGTTGATCACGCTCAACCACGGGGCGACGCGCCTTCGGGACAGGAATGGTTTTCGTGCCACTTAAGTAGGCACCGGTAAGTGAAGCCGGATCATGTAGAATGTCTGAAAGGGGGCCGCGTGCAACGATATGCCCTCCGTGCCGCCCAGCACCCGGACCCAGGTCTATGATGTAATCTGCCCGCTGCATCATTTCAGATTCGTGTTCGACTACGAGAACCGTATTGCCGATATCTCGGAGGTGTTCAAGAATGGAAATGAGCCGATCGGTATCTCTGGGATGGAGCCCGATAGAGGGCTCATCCAGCACATAGAGGCTTCCCACCAAAGACGAGCCCAACGACGTAGCGAGGTGAATTCGTTGGCTTTCTCCTCCGGACAGTGTTTGGCTTAATCTATCTAGTGTTAGATAGGTTAATCCTACGTCCACTAGGTAGCGCAAGCGCTTGCGAATTTCTTCAAGGACTCGGCCGGCGATGGCTTCATCGTGTTCTGATAACACGAGTTTGTCAAAAAATGACTGTGCATCTGAGGTGGTCATCTCGCAGATTTCTCCGATGTGATGACCGTCTATTTTGACATAGAGTGCTTCTTTTCTGAGTCGCGCTCCTTTACACTCGGTGCACGTCGAGTAGCCTCTGAATCGGGCTTGAAAGATGCGAAAATGCATCTTGTAGCTGTTCTTTTGCAGATAACTAAACAGTCCGTTAATACCGGAATAGTCGGCTTTCCCCTCCCAGACCAGTTCTTTTGAGGCTTCATCGAGCGCACCGAATGGCGTGTCTATCGAGATGCGCTCGTCGGCCGCCACACGAATGAGTGCTCGGAAGTGCTTGCTCCAGGTCTCTCCGCGAAATGGAGCAATTGCGCCTTGTCGAATAGATAATTCGGGGTTTGGAATGACCAGGTCTGGATCAATACCCGTGGTTCTGCCGAATCCCTGACAGGTGGGGCAGGCACCGAGTGGGGAATTGAAAGAAAAAAAGTGCGGTGTCGGCTCTTCGAATCTGATTCCGTCCCGTTCAAAGAACTGACTGAACGAAAGGGTTTCCGCTGTATTGGCAACAACGGCAATACAGCGACCGCTACCTTCTGAAAAAGCCTGTTCAACGGAGTCTGCAATCCGCGATTCGACAGCAATGTCGTTGCGTCGAATCGCAAGACGGTCGACTAATACAAAAAGCCGGTCGCGAGCAATGCGGACGGTTTCTGGATCCGTCTCATTTAGATCTATCACCTGCTCGGCGGCTCCTTTTTTTCGCTGGTTCTCGGTTGGAAGAGCCAGAATTCGAAAAAAGCCACGTTTTTGAAGTACAACTAGCTCGTCTTTAACCTTGCTCTTCTTGTGAGATGGAAACGGAAAGCAGAGGTAAAACCGGGTGCCTTCTTCCCATTGCTCTAGGAGGTCACGTGCCACAGATCTGGGAGAATCTCGAGTAACAACCTCACCCGAAACCGGAGAATAGGTGGTTCCAATGCGCGCATAAAGCAGTCGCAGGTGGTCGTAAATCTCAGTCTGCGTCGCGACCGTGGAGCGTGGGTTTTTCGACATCGTGCGCTGCTCAATGGCGATAGCCGGAGCAAGGCCTGAAATGAGGTCTACATCAGGTTTGTCCATCCGCTCTAAGAACTGACGAGCATATGCACTCAGGCTTTCCACATATCGACGCTGACCTTCGGCGTAAATGGTGTCGAAGGCGAGGGACGATTTTCCTGATCCAGACGGTCCGGTAAAAACAATCAACTTCCCTCTGGGCAGATCCAGATCAACGTTCTGAAGATTGTGTTGTCGTGCTCCACGCACGGTGATGGTGCGATTTTTAGCAGCAGACTTGGCGCGGGGCTTGGCCACGGATGAGAGACAGAGAGGTTGGAAAAAAGGGCGTAGACGGGGAGAACGCCTCATGGCAAGTTTGGATGCCAATTCAATCGAGAAAAATGTCCGGTTTAAAACAGGAACAGGCATCGGTAACATTCGGTAGGAAGCCTCTCATCTGGACGTGATCACTCACTCCTCCGCTGCGCGCCATCACCACATGACATTTCTTAATCCACTTCTGCTGATTGGACTAGCGGCTGCTGCAATTCCTCTGATCATCCATCTGTTCAATTTTAGGCGACCTCAACGGGTGGCTTTTAGTTCGCTGGCCTTTTTGCAGGAATTGAAAAAGAGCACGATGCAGCGTGTGCGCATCAAGCAATGGTTGCTTCTGGCCCTGCGTACCCTAGCAATTGCCTGCTTCGTTCTTTCATTTGCCCGTCCCACTCTTCAGGGAAATCTGGCAGGAACGTTTGGTGCTCGAGGTAAAACGGTTTCTGCCCTTGTTTTCGATAACTCGACATCCATGGCATTGAGGGATGGATCTGGGTCTTATATCGATCAGGCTAAGGCCCTTACCAAGGGTCTTTTGAGCGATTTTGAATCCGGCGATGAATGGATTTTGGTGCCTACTCCTAATGTACCCCCTTCCCCATCGTCTTTTCTGAATGCTGAATCGGTTCGAGAAGCCATTGACGCGTTAGAGCCGCAAGTAGGAGGATCCCGGCTTTCGGAGGCCATCTCGAGAGCGGCAGCTGAACTGGACGAACGATCGGTATTGAATAAAGAGATTTATGTGGTTTCTGACCTTCAGGGAAGCACGCTATCGGATTCTGCACTGGTTCCGGTTTCTGCGGAAACACGCGTGGTGCTTCTGCCGGTTGGAACTGATGGACGGGGAAACGTGGCGGTTGTGGACGTCCAGGTTATTTCTCAAATCATTGCACAGAATCAGCCGGTACAGATTGAGGCTCTTTTTACCAATTTTGGAACGGATGATGTGCGAGGTGTGGTGGCTTCGGTCTTTATAGAGGATCAAAGAGTGGGTCAAGCAACCTTGGACTTGGGCGCAGGAGCGAGTTCGTCTGCTCGCTTTTCGGTGCTACCCAACAGTAGGGGTTGGTTGGCCGGCCGAGTTACGTTGGATGACAACCAGTATCTCTACGACAACTCTAGGCGCTTTACGCTTCACGTTCCAGAACAACGAAATGTCTTGCTTGTGAACGGAAGCGGGGTGGATGGTGCCTATTTGCGTTTAGGGCTTTCGACCGAACTGTCTTCCTCATCTGCCCGGTTCAATTTGGAAGAAGTGTCTGAAACCGCATTGTCTGCTTCCGTTCTTGGGCAGTTTGACGCGGTCGTTCTAAATGGT
>DKOG01000016.1 GCA_002469915.1 Bacteroidetes bacterium UBA7368 | reverse complement strand
ATAATAGGCCGTAATTGGAAACAACGTAGAGGACGACGGCTGTGGTCGTACGAACGTCACCTGTGGGTAAGTTGACGGTTAGCTGCTTTTCAACGAGAGCCATTCCTACCATGACACTTCCGATATCAGCCTGTGATTTCCACAAACGTACCCCTTCAGGATCATAGGCATAGACATATCCATCTGTCGCAGCTGCAAAAATAGTTCGGTCTCGTCCAATCACTGGAGGTACAACAATGGATTGATTGGTGACGGTTACCGGCCAGAAGCCTGGCGTTCAGGAAATCCATGGAGTATATCCTCCAGCTGGTTTCTTTGATGGAAATACGATTCGCGCGATGGAAGACATTGGCGGTGATTATCTAATACTTGGTGGTCAGCCTAGTCTTGCGCCCGGTGTTATCGATTGGTGGGACCGAGTAGACTATCGTGAGCGTCTGGAAATCGAAGACCTCATGCCACCGGAAGATGAAGCCATGCCGCTATTTATTCCGGGTCAAGAAGGAGTGCCATCAGAAGCAATGACGGCTGCAGAAGTCAAAGCCTTACCTGATCCTTTGTCGATTATCCCAATTTCCGAGGGTTTTGCGCCGACGTTTAGGGAATCCTACGAAATAGTCAGGAAAGCGCGGGGCTACTATGTGCTTCCGTACTATCCAGAAACGTATGCCTCTCGATCACTGCAGGCAGCCGATTTTGAATCTACGTTGGTTCGGGCAAAACAGGAAGGAGCTTGGATTGTCACTTCATCGGAAGCGATTACCTGGTGGCGAAACCGGGATCAGATTCGTCCCGTCATTGCAGCGCTCGGAAAAGACGAAATGAATTTAGATCTAGTCAACGACAGCGAGACTCCGATAAGGGATCTTGTGCTGGAAATTCGTGGGGATCGCGATCAATACAAAGATCTGCGTATTGCCGGGGGCGAAGGCACGGTAGTCTGGGTCGAAGAAACTGAAACTACGATGGTGTATCTACCAGAAATGGACATGGGCGTTAATCGCGTTACCTTGACCTGGTAGCCTAAACACATCTCTACATGGCAAGCCGTTTCGGGAATTACCGGAACGGCTTTTGTTTTTTGAGCATACCAATCAGGTCGTCGGTGCCCATGGGGCCATGCCGGTATAGGAACGGCTCGCCGTAGGTAGCTCCAATGCGGTATCCAAAGTTTTTAGCTCGGGCTTCCCACCACTGCATGAAAGCCGGATTTGAAATGAACGTTTCCGGCTCGTCTGTTTCTGCTATATAATCTGGGTTGAATACCTGAGAGGAAAAGGCTTGAACGGCGCGGGTGCGATCGGCCCATGTCTCGGATACGTCCACAACGAGTGTGGGCACAAACTCGATACTCTGCATGTAGTGCAGCACGTGGTGCGGGCGCCAGACGTCTTGCTGCACTCCCTCATCATCAAACGATTCAATCTTTACCAATCCGGACTGAAAAACGGCGTCTGCCACCAGTCTGGCGCCCGCAGGGTGGTCAGGATGCCGACAATCTGGAGCTGGAATGAGAATGAGGTCCGGGCGCGTCGCGCGTAATTCCCGGATTACTTTTAATCGATTGTCCGACGTGTTATCAATCTGCCCATCCGGGATGCCTAGATTTACGCGTCGCGACGCGCCCAATATGCGGGCAGCTTCGGCAGCCTCAGATGCCCGCAATTCTGTCGTTCCTCTTGAACCTAGTTCGCCGGCTGTGAGGTCCACAATACCTGTTCGATACCCCTGCCGGACCATACCTGCGAGCGTGCCTCCGGCACAAAGCTCCACGTCGTCCGGATGGGAGCCAAACGCGAGGACATCAAACTTGGGTAGCGTACTCATAGATAGACCCCGGCGGCAATGTTTATCCAACTACAATATTTATTAGGCGCCCAGGGACATAGATCTCTCTTCGGATTTCTTTGCCCTCTAAATGGCGGATCACCTTTTCATTGGTACGCCCCGCTTCAATAATGGCCTCCTTCGACGTATCGGCAGGTACCTCAATCGTACCTCGAACTTTTCCGTTCACCTGAACGACCAGTTTCAGCATATCCTGAACGAGCCATTTTTCATCGACTTCCGGCCACTCCGCATAAGCCAAACTCTCTTCGTGACCCATGCGCTGCCAAATTTCTTCTGAAATATGAGGTGCAAGCGGGGCGAGCATCAAAATAAAGGGCTCGGCGATCGAACGGGGTATCGTGTCCAGCGATACGATTCCTGAAAGGAATTCTATGAGCGCAGCAATAGCTGTGTTGAAGGACATGCGTTCCATGTCCGATGTCATCCGGGCAATCGTTTTATGGAGCAGTCGCATCTGCTCATCGGTCGCGGGATCGTCCGAAACGAGAATAACGTCGGTATCATCTTGAATGAAATTGCGCCAAACTCTTCTTAGGAACCGGTTCACCCCAACGATGTCACGAGTATTCCAGGGTTTCGATGCTTCGAGTGGTCCCATGTACATCTCGTAGAGACGCAAGGTATCGCACCCGTACTGATCGTTGATTTCGTCAGGACTCACCGCATTCTTCAGGCTCTTGCCCATCTTGCCGTACTCCTGTGAGACCGGTTGGCCTTCGTAGAAGTAGGTTTGTCCTTTCTGATCCTGCACATCCATCGCAGGGCGACCATCCTGATTTACCACCTTGGTGGCTTCAACCGCAATACCACGCTCATCCCTGTAGGCGTAGGCCTGGATATAGCCCTGATTGAAGAGGCGCCCGAAAGGCTCAACGCTAGAAACATACCCAAGATCAAACAAGACTTTGTGCCAGAACCGAGCGTACAGGAGATGCAGAACCGCATGTTCGACGCCACCGATATACAGATCTACTCCAGCGGGAGACATCCAATACTTTTCCTGATCGGTGGCCGCAAATGCTTCATCGTTCATATTGTCGATGAATCGCAAATAGTACCAGCATGACCCTGCCCACTGAGGCATGGTATTTAATTCTCTTTCGTATTTCACGCCGTCTATTTCAACGACTCTCCACGACTCTGGGGCCCGACTTAATGGCGGACGTGGAGGAGCTTCCGGATCATCACTAGCTGTAGGCTTAAAATCTTCCATCGGTGGAAGTTCAACCGGTAACTCGTCATCAGCTACAGCTCGTACTGAGCCGTCTTCGCCACGCAAAATGGGAAATGGCTCACCCCAATACCGCTGACGACTAAAGAGCCAATCGCGCAGTTTGTAGGTAACCGTGCCTTCTCCGTGGTTCTCTGCCTCGAGCCAGTCGATCATGCGGGCCTTTGCTTCATCGATGCGCAGTCCGTCTAAAAACTCAGAGTTAATAGCTGGTCCGTCGCCCGTATAGGCCTTTCCGTCGAATCCATCTGGAGGCTGAACAGTCCGCACGATGGGCAGGTCGAAGACCTTGGCAAACTCCCAATCTCTTTCATCCTGAGCAGGGACAGCCATGATCGCGCCCGTGCCGTATCCCATCAGTACGTAGTCCGCTATCCAAATTGGAATGCGTGACCCGCCGGCCGGATTAATGGCATAACAGCCCGTAAATACACCGGTTTTGGTCTTAGACTCAGACATCCGATCGATATCTGTTTTGCCGGATGCTTCTTTTCGGTACGCTTTTACTGCCGCTTTTTGGTCATTCTTCGTAATGACATCAACTAACTCATGCTCAGGAGCAAGCACCATATAGGTTGCTCCAAATAACGTGTCTGGCCGGGTCGTGAAAACGCGAAGCTTGTCTTCCTGACCCTCAACCACAAAGTCTACATGCGCACCTTCGGATCGGCCGACCCAGTTGCGCTGCATCATTTTGACGGGCTCTGGCCAGTTCACGTCTTCTAGATCCTCTTCAAGGCGGTCCGCATAGGAGGTGATGCGCAACATCCACTGTTTGAGCGGTCGTTTATAGACTGGATAGTTGCCTCGCTCGCTGCGTCCCTCATTGGTGACTTCCTCGTTGGCTAGGACCGTGCCTAGCGCTGGGCACCAGTTCACGGGTACTTCAGCCAGATACGCAAGGCGGTATCCCTCTAGCACGTGTTCTTTTTCAGCGGTGCTTAGAAGACTCCAGCCTGGTCGGGTATCGGCAAATATCTCAACGAGTTCCTCAATCGGGCGCGCCTTATCCTGCTCCTCATCATACCAAGAGTTGAACAGCTTTAGGAAAATCCACTGTGTCCACTTGTAATAATCGACGTCCGTGGTTGAGAGTTTTCTATCCCAATCGTAGCTCAGTCCGAGGGCTTTTAGCTGCCTCAGCATGTTGTCGATATTCTTCTCTGTTGTAATCCGCGGGTGTACCCCGTGTTCAACAGCAAACTGCTCGGCGGGAAGTCCAAACGCATCAAAACCCATGGGGTGCAACACGTTGAAGTTATTCATACGCTTGTATCGCGATACAATATCTGTAGCGATATACCCAAGAGGATGCCCTACATGTAGGCCTACCCCACTTGGATATGGAAACATGTCCAGCACATAATATTTGGGCTTGGACGTGTCTACATCTGACGGCGTGCGGAAGGTCTTATTCGACTCCCAGAACGCCTGCCATTTCGTTTCAATGTTCTGGAAAGGATATTCAGACATAGGAAAAGTGGTGAATCAGGGCTCGATGATCTGGTGCGATGTCGTGTCCAGATCAAGGGTGTTAATCAATTTCTGCCCGAATTCCGGGCCGTACTTATTCAGGAAATATACAGGCGAAAGAGCCCGTTCCTGAGGAATTTCGAATGGAAACAGGTTTGAAGAGGCCCTGTTCAGTTGGTTTTTGACTACATCGTGCTGCTGGCGCTCTGCTTTTATCACTCGATCTTGGAGCCGCGACCATTCCTTCATGAGGGCGTTTCGAGTGGCATCTGCCGATTTTACCAAGGAGCGATCCACCTTTTCAACCACGGGTTTGATCTCGTTGATCGCCTGATGTAAGAACCTGGACGCAGCCTTAAAGTCATCCTCAGGATTGCTTTCCATGTTGTCCAAAACAACCTGCCGGAAGAGGCGATCTAGTTGCTCCTCAAAATTCGTAAGGGTCAGTGCGTTCTTATCGACAATTTTACTGATCCGCTTTTCGTACAGTGTGACGCTGGCTCGTGGGTAGATAACGGGCATCGGTATGTTGGCCCATTCATATAATGGCTTGAATTGTGCAAAATATGCCACTTCCCCTGGGCCTGCAACGTAAATGGCGGTCGGAAGCACGGTGTCCTGCATAAGCGGACGCATCACGACATTGGGGCTAAAAGCGCCAGGATCTGATTCAAGCAGAGTCAGCAGTTCTTCCTTGGAAAATGCTTGGCCATCACGAGTGACGAATCCGGCGTCAGACACGTCGATAGACGTACGCCGCTCATCACCGTGGATGAACAGATTTAATGGGCGGCTTTGAACCTGCGCGTGGTATAAAGCTTCGATACGCTCACTCACAAAACCCAATCTTCCCGAAGAGGTCTCAAAGTCAGTAATCTCCCGTTTGAAGAGGGGAGAGGCCATTTTTTTAAGCCCCGGATCATCTGGGGATAAATATAGAACGCGTCCTTCGCCGAGCATGGCGTTCATGACCGTTACGAAGGCCTGAAGCATGGTCTGCCCTGGAGCATACGCTTTGCGCATCAGATCCATTAGCGGTCCGCTGAACTCCGTAGGCTGAAGGATTTCTTCCAATTGCTCAAGAGCAGCTTCAATTTCCCCACTAATCACTAGTCGACCAATAGCTGTTTCGATCGAATCAGTATCCTCGGGGGTATAGCGAACCTTGATTGCATCGTCACCTTGAAGGAATCCTGCTCCAGCAATTTCATCGAAGTCATGATCTTCCCCTTCAAGCCAAAATACGGGAACGGCCGGTCGCCCTGAAGACGTTTCAATTTGATCTGCCAGTTGAATGGCGGTGATGATCTTGTAGAGCGTGTACAGCGGTCCACCAAAAAGTCCCAGTTGCTGACCAGTGACAACCGCTACGCTTTCTGGGTTGGAGATCTTCTCAATGAGAGGGGCAGATGCTTCAAGAATGCCGAACGACTCAGCCTGACATGAAAGGGCATCAATAAGAGCAGAACGATCCGGGTGCTTTGCGGCTACCTTTTCAATCGTACTCTGAAGCGCGGCTGGATCCCGATAATCCGAAGCAAAAAAGGGCGCTAGTTTTTCGAAATTTTCTGTGTAGTCTTTAAAAAGGTCAGAAAAAGAGGAAAAAGAGGAAAATGGAATCCTATTCAAAAGATAATATCAGTTTTATTCGCCCTTCAATCGGGACAGTTCGTCACGCAATTGTGCAGCCACTTCGTAATCTTCGTCAGCAATCGCTTTTTCAAGTTTGTCTTCTAATTCCTCAAGCTGACTTTTGGGCTCCTCCGGAGGAGCTGGTTTAGCCTCTTCCTCTGCAGGTGCTTCGACTGATGCCAGTGCATTGTCGTCTTCCGTTGGAATTCCGGCTTCATCAATAACTTCCGAAGCCACAAAAATAGAGGCTCCGACGCGAACAGCGAGAGCTACGGCATCGCTGGGCCGACAATCTAATTGGCCATCAGCCCCGGCAAACGTGTAGCGAATTTTGGCGAAGAAGGTGCCTTCTTTGAGCTCGTCGATTAAAATATCGGTTACTTCGGCGGCTACATTCTCCAAGAGGTCTCGGATGAGATCATGCGTCATTGGTCGCGGGGGCTGGATTTTTTCCAGCTCCAATGCAATAGCCTGAGCTTCGAAGGCTCCGATAATGATGGGAAGGCGCCGATTGCCGTCCACTTCACCGAGCACGAGTGCGTAGGCACCACCGCTCGACGGACTCGTTGAAAGACCAATGATATCCACCTGGACAAAATCCATGTACAAAAACCGGGTTCAGCTGATAGAATAGCGGTTCGTCCGCTACGATTTTAGTATACCGTCCAACGCAACGAGAAAGGCCTTGTTCTCTTCATCTGTTCCGCTCGTGACACGCAGGTAGCCTTCCAATTCGGGATACCCACTCATATTTCGAACGAGCGTTCCTTCGTTGGCCAATTTGTCCAACAGATCTCCGGGCTCAAAACGAGTCTTGAACAACAGAAAGTTGGTTTGAGATGGTACAACCTCTACGCCAGGCATGTCGGAAAGCGATTGAGTGAGGTCCAGCGTACTTTTTTGCATAGATCGAACGCCTTCGTCGACCACCGAATAATGACGTAAAAGCAACAGACCGACCTGTTCGGCTAGACGATCAATCATGAACGGAAGGCGGGACTTCATGATTTCAGCGATGATTTCAGGACGCGCAATCATGTAGCCTAACCGAAGACCAGCCAATCCATAGGCCTTAGATAAGGTTCGCAAAACAAGCACATTGGGATACTCCTTTAGTAATTCAATCGCGGATGGTTCGGAATTGAATTCGTGGTAGGCTTCATCGATTACGACAAATCCTTTCGAAGCTTTTACAATGCGTAGAATGTCTTTTGTTGGCATCGCCAACCCAGTCGGGTTATTCGGCGTCGCCAGAATGACCAGTTTGGGTTGATGTGTTTCGATGGCCTGAATCATACCGTCCACATCAAACTGTAAATCGGAACGTGGGGCGACGCCGACGGGGACCCCTCCGTGCAACTTGATCATAGATTCGAAGAGGGCAAACATCGGGCGAGGGATGACCACTCGGTCGCCAGGATGTATAAAACACATACCTAGCGTGTAGGTCAACTCGTTGGACCCATTACCGACAATAACACTACCCGACTGCACACCACTTCTTTCCTCGAGTGCAGCAATCAAGCGTCCTGGCTGTTCGTCTGGATACCGATTGAAATGAATCTGGAAAAACGTATCTAGGAGTTCTTTCTTAAGATCCGACGGTAAGTCGAAAGGACTTTCGTTTTGATTCAGTTTAACCGGGACCTTGCGTGCACCGGGTACGAGGTAAGGACGTTGAGCGCGGACTTCTGGACGAATAAGGCCAAGAAGGTGTTCTGACACGGGTTGAGCCATCTGGTGCCCCTCACGGGGTCGCTTCGGTTGGATTCAATACGAATCCTCATCACCCGTATAGGCTCCATCTAGTTCCCCACGTACTGCGGAGACATCGGGAAGACCGCGGAAATCGTAGTCTGGAAGGCATTCATCCTGAATGTATCGTACCGCTTCGTGCATGGATGAGACAAATTTCCCAAAATCCTCTTTATAGAGAAAAATTTTGTGCTTCTCGTATCGGTTTTCGTCGACCCGTTTGCTTTCGGTAATGGTCAGGAAATAGTCTCTTCCGGACCGCGTCGTTTTGACGTCGAAAAAATAGGTGCGTTTTCCGGCTGGAACTCGTTTAGAGAAAATCTCATCCCGATACTTGCCGGATCGAGAGTCCTGGCCATCATAGTAGCCGTCACTATCTGTGTAATCGTCCCTGTTTACGTTGTCGTACTGAGGTAAATCCTGATCCTCTTTCATCTTTCCATAGCAAACGATTCTATGGTGTCAGATGGGGACCAATCCGGGGAAGGGCACTACCTGAGGCCGAAAGAATGCGTTTTTTTGGTGGGTAAAGCGCATATTTACCTCAATATGCAACGACAATGAGGAAAATCCAATCAATCGCAAGGCGGCGTGTGTAAATACTCGTCTGAGCAAACAGGCCATTCAGGCGTTTTTGATCAACTCTAGCACCAGCCTTTCTAGATCCACTCGAACCCGCTGACCGACCTCCAACACTTCTTCGTGATTGAGATGATCATCGCTCAATCCAGCGGCGAAATTAGTAATAGTGGAGAGCCCCAGAATCTTCATTCCCGCAGCATGCGCCTCAATAACTTCAGGGACTGTACTCATGCCAACTGCATCGGCACCTAGCAACTTAAAAGCCTTTATTTCTGCTTTTGTCTCGTAACTCGGGCCCAATGTCCAGAGGTAAGTGCCATTTTCGGTAGCAATTCCAGCATGTGATGCCAGCTTTCTAGCTTGCTTGAGCCAGGCACCGTCATACAGACTGCCGGTTATTTGGTCGCGTGCTATGGAGCCACCTGGAGATCCAATCCGTGGATTTCGATAGGTCCAATTGATATGGTCTGTGATCCACATCAAGGTGCCCGGCTTAAAAGAAGGGTGAATGCCTCCAGCAGCATTGGTCACAATGAGCTTTTGGACTCCCAGTGCAGCCATCAATCTGACGGGAAAGGTAGATGCGTGGACATCGTGGCCTTCGTATACATGTAGGCGTCCCTGCACAAAGACAACTTGCTTTCCTGCGATCGTGCCAAATACAAGCCGGCCCTTATGTCCTAAAACCGTGGATGAGGGATATCCTGGGATATCGTGTGTTTCGATATGTATCGGGTTTTCGACCATTTCGGCGAGGGCCGAAAGGCCCGAGCCGAGAATCAACCCTAAAACAGGTTGGTTTGTCGTCTGCTGCCGAATAAAGCGCAGTGCTTGTTCGGTTTCCTTGTGGTTAGCCATCGAATTATCATCCATCATTAGGCACCCTGTTTGAGAACAACCATGGTCATGTCATCTGTGCGGCCCATCCCTTCGATGAAGTGATGTACATCTTCGGTCACGAGACGCAGAATGGCAGACGCAGATCTCGTCCCGATTGCTGCCACTTTTTCTTGGAGACGTTCGTCTCCATACAGTTCGCGGGCTCTGTTCATGGCTTCGGAAAACCCGTCTGTATAAAAGACCATTACATCGCCTTCCGACAGGTATACGGTGGTTTCAGCTATTCTAGAATCAAACATACTAGAGTCTGTAAATCCAATGGCCATGCCTTCCGGTATCAGTGCAGAAGCTGTTGCTTTTTTTGCCTGATAGAAAATGGCTGGGTTGTGTCCAGCGCGGGAAAAAACAAACGACCGATTAGAGGGATCATACACTCCGTATATGGCGGAAATAAACGTACCGTTTGGTGCATTTTGATAAAACAGGTGGTTCAGTTTACGCATCACCTCAGCCGGAGAGGTATAGAGCCGGCTCAGCGTTTGAGTAATGCCTTTAACGAGTGTCATAAAGAATGCGGCCTGAATTCCTTTTCCGCTTACATCTCCTAGAATGAGGGCCATACGGCCATCGTCTAGTTCAATAAAGTCATAGTAATCGCCACCGACCTCGGTCGCGGAAAGACACATTCCTGAAAGTTCTAATCCCGGTATGACGGGCATTTTCTGAGGTAAAAAGAAGGACTGAACTTCTTGAGCGATCTCTAATTCTCGCTTCACGCGTTCCTGTCCAGCCATTTGTATGACATATTCCGGAACGTATTCTTCGACCTCATTTCCCGTCTGATCGCTCATTAGGCCTACTATGCCCAAAACAAGGAGCGAAAGCACAAAAATGGCCGCTAAAAGAGTATCAATCCATGCATTGGAACCTGATATCAAAAATCCTTCGCTCATTTTCCAGAACAGACCAGAAACGAAGACGGCGGTGAGAATGGTTATGATATCGTAGCGCACATATACCAAGGCCAAAACGAATGAGACTACACCCGCGACAACTAGGCTGAGGTAGCTGACCTCGAAAGGGAAAGGACCAACCTGAATAAAGGCTCCTGTAATCGTTAAAACTGCGACCATGAGTACGGGGCCGCTAAACCAACGATACATCGTAGTCCCAATGCCCACAATCCATAGAAACGTTTGAAAGTAGGAAAACGAAAACCCGGACATAACAAAACCGACTACCGGCCGAAAGGTTAAATCCGTGGCTTGATTCTCTTCTAGGGTGAGGTGCAAGTCCGGAAACAACTGAAGAGCCAATACCGATATGCCAATAAGTATTCCTGATACGGCCACTCCTCGGACCAGGCTTGCTCCAACCGCTTGGCTTCTGATATTTCCTTGCCTCAGTAACAACAAGGTGTTCATCTTTCCGGAATACGTTTCCCGCACAATGGAGTCTGAAACCCCGGCGACCACAAATCCGAAAATGGCTACCGAACCTGCCACTGCTGAAAAAGAGAGGAGGTACAATAGGATAGAACCCCATATAGGAGCGCTCTGAAGAGCCGTTGTAAGATCACTGGTGAAAAGAACGGTGACGCCTCCGGTCATGAGACCTAGCAACATGGCGTCCACCATTGCACTCTTTACATCAAGTACGCGGCCGATTAGACGGCGAAAAAAGACGACAATGAAAATGAAGCCGAGTAGGCCGTACAAGCCAGCCGCTATGAAGGCAATAAACTCACCACTTTCCTTTTCTCGTTGTTGGACAGTCTTATAGGAAGCGGTCATCTGAGACATCGTCCCGGTGGAGGGAAGAAATATTTCTAGTTCCACCTTCAGTCCGGCAACCGGCGCATCTGGAGTTAATTTGGCCACGGCAATGCGTGTGCCGCTGCTCGTGGAAACTCTCAGAGAATCGACGTTCCAATCCAAGGCAGCGTATGCCGTATTCTCAAGGTGATAGGCGATCAGAGCCGTCACATAGGAAGAATCTAGTACTGCATTTTGGTTGGTCAAAAGCGCGTTCAATAGATCCTCAGGTCCTACCGAATCCACTGGCTCCAGATTAAAATAGAGCCGATTTGCCAGCACAGAGTCTGCCACTCCTTGCAATGCGCGACGGGCCTGAAAGTCATTTGACGTATCAGCACGAATGATAGACGAAAGAGCCGTCCTATTTAGGTGCTCGCCAGGTACACCGAATCTTCGCGATCGGGCACTCGTCTGTTGATCCAAGACTCTAAATTCAGAGACATTACCATCTTGAGCAAGGCGAACTTCAAATAGTGGGGTAGATGGTGTCCAGAATGTATCGTCGGATTCATCTGGAGGAATATCAAAACGGATATTCCAGTAGTAGGCAGCAATCTGATTGCGATACTCGGACTCCAAGAATGAGACCGTGGTAGGACGGGTCAGCGTGTGTTGAAGATCAGCGAGTAGCTTTACATCACGCTCCATTAGTGCAGTGACTTGCAGTCCATCAGGAAAAAGTCCCTGACTTGACAGAAACTGTTTGGCCGCTTCAATGGCTACTTCGCTGTCCATTTCCTGCGCTGCTGAGGCATCTGGATGCTGAGGTGCCAGTAGCATAGTCCCCCAAACAAGTCCAATTAGTCCCAAGACCAGGATCATCAGATCCATTCCGCCAAGACTGAACGGTGGTGGGGCAGTATGACTGGAGGGCTTCATTCGTGGGAGAGGCGGGGGCGGGAAGAAGGGCGGTCAGCACTTCAATGCTATACGATTCTATGCCACTTTGATCCCGAAATTTGCTCAGAATCGATATTTTTACAGCTTTCGATTGGCTAGCTCTGCGAGAATGGAGGCGCTCGGGTATCCTCTTCGACCGAGAAATTGAATGATTTTACGCTTTTTGACGGACGGGTCTGCTTCTTTCCGATAACGGCGTAAGGCTAGATCAAGTTGATTACGAAGCTGTGCCTGAATCTTAGACTCGGGCATGACATCGAGCACCGTGGCTTCTGCAATACTGACGGAGATTCCTTTCTGGATCAACTCCTGCTTTATTCTAACGGGCCCAAATCCTTTGGAGCGAAAACGGGAAGCGGACCATTGTTCAGCAAACATTTGATCATCGATATACCCGAGCTCGTCTAGACGTGCGCAGATTCGATCCGCGAGATCTGTTGGGATCCCAAGCTGCTCGAGGCGGGATGTGATTTCTTTCCGGGTACGAGGTCGATAGTTAATGAAGTCCAAACACCTTTTCAGGCCTTTGAAATACAAGTCCTCTTGAATGAGTTCAGCGCATTGTTCAGCACTGAGCTCCATTCCTTTTTGAGTGCCTTGATTCAGGACCACATCCATATGAACGCCAAAAGCATATTTACCATTTAGGAAAATGGAACACCGATTCGCATCCTTTTTCTGGGCAGACAAGGACGTAACCGTACCCCCGTTTTCAGGGATATCAGGCATTTCAAAAGGCTTGACACGATTAAAGGACATGGAGCTATTGGTTAGAAACGGTTACGCGGACAGAGTCCACAGAGATGGCACCTACAAATCCGATGGCGCCTTGTAGATTGGATGCTGGTTCACGCCGGACAGGATCGTTTCTACTCGTGGCAAATCGGGCATACTGTTCGTCCGAGCGTAGAAGGGTAATCTTTAGTTCATGATCGGGAAGGGGAGACGATTCTTCGGTTACAGGTACAGCATATACACCTGACCAAGAATGTAGGTTGCCGTCAACTGGTGTGGTATCCGATTCGGGAAACACTTGGCTGGGAAGAAGAAAAAAATCAACGATAGATGAGGAAAAAGAGGTGACCGGCTCAAGTCTGGATTCTATCCATGGATTAAAGTCGGCAACATCCGCGCCTCGCCATTCTATGGCTACTTCGACAGGGTATATGAATCGCTGAGAAGCATCTAGACTAAGGTTCAACGAGTCTAGACCAAGGTTCAATGTATCAACAAAAACAGC
>DKOG01000134.1:7854-11203 GCA_002469915.1 Bacteroidetes bacterium UBA7368 | reverse complement strand
TTCAGATAAGCGATCATTTTCTGGTCAATCTCATCGCGGTGGTATTCGACCCATTCGGTGGAGCCTAAAAGACCCGGCTCTTCGGCATCCCAAGAGCCATACATAATCGTTCTTTTTGGGCGAAAACCTGCTTTTGCGAGCTCTCCAATGGCCTGAGCTTCAGCCAACATGGCGACCTGACCGCTGGTGGGGTCGGCTGCGCCGAAAACCCATCCGTCTCGGTGATTTCCGCGCATGATCCACTCATCTGGGAATTCGCTGCCTTCCATGCGTGCGATCACGTTGTAGGCTGGAACGATGTCCCATGAGAATTTCAGTTTCAAGTGTACCTGGGCTGGTCCCGGGCCAATGTGGTACGTGATGGGTAGCGCGCCACGCCAGTAAGCGGGTGCTACGGGCCCTTCAAGTGCTTCGAGCAGTGGTTGGGCATCTTCGTAGGAGATCGGGAGCACCGGGATCTTCATGACCGTTGGAGATTCTTCCGGAGTCATGCGCTCGGTGTCTTCTTTGGCACCCACAAAAGGTGTGAGCGGATCACCCGGATACTGCGGCATGTCTGCCACGGATCCTCGTTGCACACCTCGTTCCATTTTGTACGCTCCTTTCGGGTAGACATCTCCCTGAAAATACCCGTCATCGCGCGGATCGGAGTACAGAATGCAGGCGATTGCGCCGTGCTCAAACGCCACTTTGGGTTTGATACCGCGCCAAGAGCCACCATATTTGGCAATTACGATTTTACCTTCAACCGAAATGCCCCGTCTTTCCAGTTCTTCATAGTCTCGAGGGATGCCTTGATTGACGAATATCAGTTCTCCCGTCACATCGCCATCTGCTGAATACGCATTGTACGGAGGGAGCATGGCACCCTTTTTCTGAGATGATTTGTCCTCGTCCAGCGCAGGTTCGGAAAGAACGGCTGTGTACTTGGTAGGTGCGATCAGCTCCAATTGTCGTTCGACGGGGGTCGGGAAAAGCACATGAAATACTTCTATTTCCGTCTCAAAACCCCAAGATTCGAATAGACTAGCCACAAACTCAGCATTTTCCTTTGCTTTGGGTGAACCGACCGGCTGAGGCATGTTCGTAAGGAATTTCATCCAGTTGTCTAGATCCTCAGCATTGAGATGAGAATCATACGTGTCCTCCAAAGCGTGCTGTGCATCCGATCCAGCTTCTGAAAATCCAATAAGGACCTCTTCGCTGAAAGGAGTGGCCGCCAGAAGGCCAATAACTAGAAAAGCGGGAATCGTACGTCTGAGCATGGTCAATCAAGTTGGGTGGAAAGCATGTTGGGCATAAAGCAATGCCGAAAGGCCAATGTAAGCGAACCCCTGAACCGCGTCAAAGGGGAAATAAAATAGAGGGGCGAGTGGCTAATGCCACCCGCCCCAATTGCGGTCATTTGAAGATGCGTTGTCGAGAGTGTTGTCAAGAGCGTCGTTGACGCGGGCCGAAAGTTTGATAAGCTTTAAACGAGCCGGCGTACGCTCTTTACCTGGTGCGACAGAAGCAACTGGTGCGACGGGGGCAGAGGCTGTTGGGCGCAGGTTATTCCTGCGGATCACGCATCAATAAAATTAGGCAGTACCCCGGTAGATCCCAGTATTTCATCTAGGCGCGAGAGTTGAGCAGCGGTGAGTTGTCTCAGTGGAGGCCTGACCAGATTGAAATCCGACTGGCTGCTGTTTTCTGCGAGCAGGTGCTTCATCGTGGGCACAAACGGCAGGGCTTCCAGTGCTTTCCGGGTTTTGATCATGCGTTCAGCTTCCGCTTTTGCTCCGTCAAACACCGCTCTGGCGAGGCGGGACGTTACATTTGCCGTAGCTGATACGCAGCCAACACCGCCCTCTGAGAGGGCGTAAGGAAGGAGGGCTTCGGATCCTGCAAAGACCGCGAAATCTTCGATATCGCGACAATAGTTGGTCAGGTTATCCGTATCTCCACTTGAATCCTTGATACCGGCAATACGCTCCCCATGAGCCTCTTTTAACCGGTTAATTAACGGCACAGAAAATCCAATGCCGGCCATTTTAGGGAAATGATATAGAATGACTCGAGTTGTGCTGCGATCGATTTGATCTACTGAGGAAGAAATGAAATCAAACAAGCCATCTTCTGAGACGGTCTTGTAATAAAAGGGAGGTAGCATCAGAACTGCGGCACACCCTGCGTCCACCGCATGTTGTGATAATTCAACGGTATCCGGAACGGCTGTGCAGCCGGTACCCACCATAATCCGATTCATATCTACACCGCGTTCGTGCAGTTGCTCAATCACGCTCCGGCGTTCTCGCACAGAAAAGGAATTAGCTTCTCCAGTGGTGCCAAAAACCACTACACCGTGGCTACCCTGATCAA
This sequence comes from Bacteroidetes bacterium UBA7368, assembly GCA_002469915.1. Lineage (GTDB taxonomy): Bacteria > Bacteroidota > Rhodothermia > Rhodothermales > UBA10348 > UBA10348. The sequence goes on along the minus strand of DKOG01000134.1, from coordinate 8,842 downwards.
AGAGCCACTCAATATGGGCTACAAGTCTGCTCGAATCGACGTTAAGATCGGAATTCAGAGGGGTGACAGTTGCTGCCCAGATGCCTTGGAGAATGCTCATTAATAATTCCAGGGGTAAATACTCAAATACTAATGGACGAACGATGTGCTCACTACACGCGTCTCAATGAACCTGCCCAAGGTACGGGACCTTTAATAACAAATTAGGCTTGAAAATCCGGTCGGCTCGCTTTTCTTGAACCCCAATACTGCGCATTAAACTCTTCTGATTGCCCACGTGGAATGGAAAGTGATTCCCAGTCTTTCCCCGTAAATGACCGTGCAAGAAGTATAATCTGTCCCACGTGAGATGCATAGTGGGTGAGTTGACGGGAAATGGCCACTAAAACCAAATGGTCCTCTCCTCGAATGGTAACCGTTCGAGCCAAGTCGCTCGGCATGAGAGGGTTGACGGCTTCAAAAAGGCGCTCCCAGCCTGTTTCCCAATAGGCTAGAACGTCTTTTCGGCTCCAATTAGGCTCCATTTCAAATTCGTCATCCCGATTTCGAGTCTCCTTTTCGCCGTCTGTTGTTAGAAAGTCAGTCCAGCGCGAACACATATTTCCCGCCATGTGTTTAGCAATAATAGCCATGCTGTTACCGCTTTCGGTAGCTTCACGAAATAAATCCTCATCAGATACCTGAGCCATGGCGCGTTCAGCCATGTTTTTATATTTCTTGAATTGTGCTCGGGCATCTTCCAGAAATACGTGTCCTGCATTCATGTCGGTACCTACCTAGATGGATCGTCGTTATCGGAACATCGAAGCCAGAACACAGGTACGTCCGAATCGATTCAAGTGTTCAATTATGTCCCGATTACGAACTATTCTACTATTGGTTGTGGCTCTTGGGCTACTTTTTGTGGCTGGGCCCCAGGTCAAAACAGAGGGCTCCTTGGCCAAACTGGATGAAGTCCAGGCGGGCGGGGACGTCGACGCTTGGTTAC
>DKOG01000134.1:0-7836 GCA_002469915.1 Bacteroidetes bacterium UBA7368 | reverse complement strand
GGGTGAACGTCGCTTTGATGACATTGAAGTTGGGAAAGCCAAACGCATTGTGTGGAATGGAGAACCGGGAAGCCAAACAGAATTCTCCATCGTGTATCTGCATGGCTTTTCAGCCAGTAGTTTTGAAACTAAACCTTTTCCAGACTCTGTAGCGGCGGCTTTGGGAGCAAACTTGTTCTACACGCGCATTTCTGGCCATGGGAGGACCGGCGAAGCGCTTGGGAAATCGATGGCCGAAGAGTGGCTGCAGGACACCGTGGAAGGGATTCGGGTGGCCGAAGCAATTGGCGAAAAGGTGATCATTATCGGCACATCTACCGGAGCAACGCTCGCGGCGTGGGCCGCGGTGCAGGATGAATTGAGGAGTTCAGTGGTTGCACAGATCTGGATTAGTCCTAATTTTGCACCAGCGGACGAGCGCTCAAAAATGCTACTGTGGCCGTGGGGACGTACACTATTGAAGATTATTCAGGGAGATACCTACTCCTGGGAGCCGCAAAACGAGCTTCATGCGGCCATCGGCAATCAGGCGTACGGATCTGACGTGTTACTTCAGGTAATGGGGTTGGTAGAGATGGTTAGGAATCTGAATTTTGATCAGGTCGAAACGCCCGTTTTTATGGTCTACTCGCCTACCGATACGGTAATCGATCAGCGAGTCTCTGAAGATGTTTGGGAAACGCTTGGATCGGCTAAGAAGGACTCTATGGTAGTACTTCGGGCCCTAGATCAGAATAATCATGTCATAGTTGGGGAAGCACTCGGTCCGGATAATATCCGCCCTATTCTCGAACGTGTCTTAGAATTCGTGCGTGAGTCGGAGGGTGGCTAATCGGCCAATTTCTGGTACGAACACAAATTCGCGATGCTTGTTGTCCGTCAGGTTTTGGACCGTGAGATTCATGCGAGTGTCTTTCGAAAAGGGCACCCGGTAGTGAACCGATCCATCAAATACGACGAAGCTTTCCACCGATCCCACGTACACATCGCTGCGCACGGGAAATCCTTCCACGTAGCGTCCTCTGAGTGACAGTCCCAGGCGTCCGTCTTTCGTTTCGTAGAAAAACTGACCTCCCCCTTTGTGCCTAGGAGCATTGAGCGAGATGTCATCGATGCCTTCGACGTTGGCGAAGAAATTATCGGATAGCCAACTATACATGACCCCTATTCGGAGTTGACGAGATAGAAACGCTGTGAGGTTAAAGTCCGCTCCATTAACCGAAATGTCCCCAAAATTGCGGCGCATCAACATGACTGCGGTTGGATCAAAGGCGGTTGTCGGACTCACGGTACCAAACGGAATGGCTCCAGCTAATCCAGCCGACAGCAGAAAAGCCAATTCGGGGGCCGGGTCGCCATCACTATTTCCGAATAAGGCTGAAGAGGTATCCAACACGTTTAAATCGGTCAAGGCCCCAGCGTTTGCCGGATCTGACAGAGCCTCGCGAAGCTCAGAGATCAGGTGTTTATTGAGCGAGGCGGATTCCAAGAATACATTGGGCGTACCCACAGCAAAAGGACCTACGAAGTTTTGAACTTCTGTATGGTAGATATCGACGGAGGCCATAAATGCTTTTGCAAAAATACCTTTATAGCCAATCTCATACGTTCGGGTGCGTGTGGCATCCAATTTCGAGAAATCGGATACGTTTTCGATGGGGATAAACGCTTGCGATTCAAGATCCAAAATCTGCATCACGTTCAGTACGCCGGTCACATCTTGCGGCAACACGCGGTCCATGGCGAGAGACAACGAGGAAGCAACCGAGGCGTCGAGAATGCCCTGACTGACCAGGTTGTCCGCAAGGCCCGCAACGGCAGATTGTCTGGCTACATCCCACATCACATTGGTGAATTGGGGGTCGTTCAGATCAATGTAATCGGAGGTAGTAAGACCTCTGGGGTCCAGTTGCGCGAATGGAGACCTAAATTGAGGGATGCCGTTGCCTGAACGGCTAAAACGAAATCCGTTTAGCATTCCCTGAACGCGGAGATCAGTAGTCGGGGCAAACCCCAACAAGGGCTCCATCTGTCCCAAGGTAAAGGCGTCCGCCTGTCCCAATACATCCGAGAATAGATCATTCGGAAGTGGTGTGCGAAAGGCTTGATTAAACGTGATTCGGGCAGTTTGTGATGGGGACGGTTTGAACACAATGGCGGCGCGCGGAGAGAAGGAGTAGAGATCAAGCTGATCATGATAATCGACGCGCGCCGCGCCGACTAAGCTCAAACGATCTGAAATCGTGCTTTCGGATTGCAGGTAGGCTCCAATTTCAAACACATTGTCGTCTCCTTCATTGCGACCATTGACCGTTCCCTCGCCTTCCGGCTGCGTGTAGAACGCATCGATTCCGTAGGTGAAACGATGAGCGTTAGACCATTGGGAATGATGCTGGACCTGGGAGACAAACATGCGAGATACATCTCTGAATATTTGACCCGTACGAAGGAAATAGGAGGTGCCTGAGTTCATCAGGTTACCGTACGCTTGTGCAAAAAAATTACCTCTGGTGAATCGTACCTGACCGTATCCTATTCGGGCATTCTCTACCTGTGCCGCTCCAGTCGGAGTTACCTCAATGTTATTTCCACGGGTCACGCCCGCGTTGAAAGACAGAGTCGTATTGGAATTGAATCGATAGTCCAGGCGAGAACTCAAAGACAGATTTTTAACCCCGTAATTACGTCGTCCAATGAGGAGTGTATCGGGTTGAGCTCCAGCGGTAAGCGCTTGCTGACGGGCAATAATTTCCTGAGGATCGATGTATTCAAAATCGGTTCCGGTGTAATACTGGGCGGAGACCTTGTACCCCAGTTTCTTGCCACGTGTGCCGGCATGCCGAATGGAACCCAACAAAACGTCTTGTTGACCACCAGCAAGACTGACCGAAGTACCTCTCGAGTCAAATGGACTCTTGGTCATCATGTGTACCACACCGCTAGTCGTATTGGGACCGTATAAGGCCGATGCCGGTCCTGAAACGACTTCAATTTGCTCGATATCCCCATTGCTCATGGGTATGAGTTGCAATGCGGTTAATCGAACTGATGGCGCTCGGGCAATGCGGTTATCTACCAGGGTCAATAGGGACGAGGCAATGTTATCATTAAACCCTCGAATGGCAACGCGAGAGGATACTAAACCGGTCTTTATGACATCTACTCCCGGCACAGAAGTCAGGTGAGCGGCGGCCGTCAATGCGTTCCGGGATTCCAGCTCTTTGGGTTCTAAAACGGTGATCGAAGCTGGGGCATCGAGCAGTTTCTCTGGTTTTCGCGACGCGGTGACGGTAATTGGATTGATGAGCGTGTTTCCTGGCCAAAGCCGTACGTCCAACTCAGAGGTTGATCCTGCGCTCAGTTCTAATCCGTCGAGCTGATAGGGTTCGTATCCCACAAAGGTGACAGAAACTGAATACAATCCTGGTGACAACGTGAAGGCATAGCGCCCCTCAAGATCCGTGGCTGTTCCTCTATCCATAGGGCCCAGAAGTCGGACGTTTGCTCCGGGCAATGCCATGCTGGTTTCAGCATCCGTAACCACTCCAGATATGATATGGGCCTGATTCTGGGCCGAAACAGGTAGTACAGATACAGCTCCGAATAGAGTCCCTAATAGAACTCCAAACAGAGCCCAAGACAGACAGAGACCCGTGTAAGGCGCGCGAATCAGAGTCATACGGCCAAAATGGACGGATTTTGGAGGGTCGGCGGATACTCAAAATCGATAATCATCCGGTCGTATTCAACCCGAAATCGGAATCAAAAAGACCTCAAGTGGGATCGGCTACTTTTCGTAGTTTTGGAATTCAGCCTTCCCAGCCCCAATTCCCTTTTCGTGAACCAGGTTAAGACGCATCCATTTGAGTCCTCACCACACCGAACCTTGCTCAGGTTATCGGTGCCGGTCTTGTTTTCTCTGATCGCAGAACCACTCACTGGATTGGTGGACACGGCGTTTATTGCGCGACTGGGCGCAGTGGAAACTTCGGCATTGGGAGTGGGCACGATGGCCCTTTCGTCCATTTTTTGGATTTTCAACTTCTTGGGAATTGCGACGCAGACCGATGTGGCGCGAGAATTAGGACGGGGAAATGCGGGCAAGCGGGGGGAGATTGTTGGTATGGCCATGATGCTAGCAGCCCTGCTAGGAGGTGGAGCGGCACTTCTCCTTTGGCCATTGACTCCATTCGTTGCTTCCTTACTCGGAGCTTCTGGAGCTATTCAGGATGCGTCGGTCTCGTATATGACGATTCGTTGGATTGGATCTCCAGCCATCCTCATCACTATCGCTGGGTTTGGAGCCCTGCGTGGTGTGCAAGCGATGAAAATTCCTCTTTGGGTCGCCGTGGGCGTGAATGCATTGAATATTGCACTGGATGCCTTACTCATCTTCGGCTACGGCCCGATTCCGGCAATGGGCATCGAGGGTGCTGCCGCCGCTACGAGTATTTCGCAATGGGTCGGAGCTGTTATCACGCTTGTTCTCGTTCGACGTCATCTTGACGCCCGCCTTTCTTGGGATGGGGAGCGCGTCCGTCATCTGTTTAGGACGGGTGGTGACCTTTTTGTGCGTACAGGAATGCTGACTCTGTTTCTCGTGGTGGGAACGAGAGAAGCCACCAAGTTAGGCGCAGATGCAGGAGCGGTTCATCAGGCAATTCGCCAATTTTGGTTATTCACTGCACTATTTCTGGACGCGTTTGCCATAGCAGGGCAAAGTCTGGTTGGCTTCTTTGTGGGAACGGAACGCAAAGACACGGCCCGATTGGTTGCCAAGACGATCATGCAGTGGTCCTTTGGATTTGGCTGCGCATTGATGGTGGTCATGTGGATAGGAGAAGATCTCATCGCCAAACTTTTGGTGCCGGAGGCGGCGCGGTATGCATTTTCGGCGCCTTGGTTTGCCGCCTTCATCATGCAACCGATTAATGCATTAGCCTTTGGAACGGACGGCGTGCACTGGGGAACGGGAGACTTCAAGTATCTACGAGATGCCACAACGATAGCTACCATTGTTGGAGTGATCATCCTGTACGGGGTAGGATGGCTTTATGGATTGACCATTTTAACCGTTTGGATCGTGACCGGAGTATGGATTGTCATTCGTATTCTTTTCGGAATGGGACGGATCTGGCCGGGAAGCGAAAAAGCACCGCTGGGCAAAGCCTGACCTATCGGAATTGTGGCACCAACCTGCTAATTTCTCACCTCATTTTTGACTTAAAAGTAATCCACTCTTATGCCCACAGCCCATTACGATCGGATCAAATCTTTCATGCAGAAAGTCGGGCAGGATACGCCTGAAGGTGCAGTCGTTCCTGACGAAAAAACACGCATCCTGCGAGCTAAACTCATTCTTGAAGAAGCACTTGAAACCGTCGATGCTCTTGGCGTCCACGTTCATATCGAGGGCATTGAAATCGTTGAAGAAGGGTTGCAGTACAGTGGCGGCGGAGAAATCAATCTGCAAGAAGTAGCCGATGGGTGCGCAGATATTTCTGTGGTCACTATGGGTACGTTAATTGCTTTTGGGATCGATGATGAGCCGTTACTCGAGGAAGTTGATGCGTCTAACCTCCGCAAGTTTGGAGAGGGCAGCTATCGGCGCGAGGACGGCAAATGGATGAAGCCACCAGGCTGGACGCCTCCAGACATCATGGGTGCTATTGATAAGGGCTGGGGCTGATGCGCATTCTATTTGCTGTACTCGTTTTTACGGTCGCGTCATTTTGGTCTTCATTCGGAGGGACGGTTGAAGTGGACTTGATCCCACTTCAAACGCAAGGCATCGCGGGAGAACCTCACCTTAGTGGCGACCCCGATGGCAGGGTATTTATGTCTTGGGTAGAGCGTTCGAAAACAGATTCCGAAACGGAAGCAGCCCTGCGTTGGTCGGAATTGGTGGACGGCACATGGACACCGGCTCAAACGATTGCCAAAGGAGCCGACTGGTTCGTGAATTGGGCTGATGTTCCGTCCGTAACAGCTGCTGGATCGGGACACATGATGGCCCATTGGTTGCAGCGGTTAGGAGAAAACCGGTATGCGTATGGTGTTCGCTATGCGGTGAGTAACGACGAGGGAGCTTCCTGGAGCGCTCCTGCTTGGTTACACCAGGATCTGTCGCCTACAGAACATGGCTTTGTAAGCGTCGTGCCCGTGCCAACAGGCTATATAGCCACTTGGCTCGATGGTAATGGGTACGCCAGTGGTACTAATGAAATGGCCATGCATGCTCGCAGTATCGCGTGGGACGGCAGTTTGGGCGAAGAGAGTGCAGTGGATACCCGGACATGTGATTGTTGCCCGACAACGATGACCTCACTTGAAGATGGAACGGTCATGGCGTTTTACCGAGATCGATCTGAAGGGGAGGTGCGAGATATCTATGCCTCGCGTTTCGAGAACAAGACGTGGTCTGAACCAGTGCCGGTACATAATGATGGCTGGATGCTGCAAGCGTGTCCGGTGAACGGCCCTGCTGCACACTCATCTGATGAAACGGTGGCCGTAGCATGGTTTACGGCGGCCGGTGGGTCGCCTGCAGTTCACGTTGCTTTTTCCGGTGATCAGGGATTGACGTTTGAAGCACCTATCCAAATTGATTCCGGGCGACCCACCGGCCGCGTGGCTCTCCGTATGGTGTCCGACTCAGAAGTTGCTGTCATGTGGATTGAGTCAGCCGGTTCTGAAGAAGCTGGTTTGATGTTAAAGATTATAAATCGTGCTGGAAAAACACTGCACACGGTGAAAGTAGCGGATACGTCTTCTGCTCGAAGCTCGGGCTACCCTCGTCTAGAAAAGTTTGGTGATTCATTGATTGCCGCTTGGACCGTGCCCGGGGAGCCTTCCACACTGCAGACCGCGCAGGTTTCATGGTAGTGGATCGTTTACATACTGACGATCTGGTTCACGTGCTTAAGATGCTTTCCGAGGCTGGGTTGCCCGTTTCAGGCGTGACTGAGTTAGCAGACCACTTCCTTGTGGTCAAAGAAGGTGCAGTCGTGGTGGGTGCAGGGGTGATTGAGGTTCGTGGATCAGATGGATTAGTGAGATCCATTGTCGTACACCCAGCCTATCGGGGAAAAGGTGTTGGACAGATGCTTGTAAAGTCTTTAGTTTCCGGAACGAAAAGGGATTTGTACCTCCTTACGGAAACGGCTGAGCAATTTTTTGTTCGGTTTGGATTCGAGTTGGTCTCTAGAGAAGAGGCCCCGGCAAAGCTGAGAGATTCCGAGGAATTTCGATGCCTGTGTCCGGAATCCGCAAGCTTCATGAAGCGTAGGGTACGTCCAATAATCAGTTAGCTAACGTATATCAAGCGGTATTTAAAGCGATATGGCCAAAGAAAACAGACGCAAACAAAGAGCAAAACGTACGAATCAGCCAGATTTGAGTAAAAATGCACTCTGGGCCGCTGCGATATTTGCAGCTTTAGGTGCCGCTCTAGCTTTTTATGCTACCAATCTGACGTTCTCCATCGAAAGTCAGGGGCTTGTTGAGGCAAGTGGATGCTCCCTCAATGACTGGATAAACTGTGATATCGCTAATGCGTCCAGCTATGCCAAGATGTTTGGTATTCCTGTGGCATGGTGGGGATTTCTGTTTTATGCCTTCTCGGGTTTAGCCGCTCTGTATGGAGCAACCATTGAGAATCGTTCTAGCACGGCTCCTTTCGTCGCGGCTGCTTTTATACTGAGTATGGGAGCGGTTCTTTTCACGTTCGTGAAAGCCTACCATCTGTATTCACTTGGGGTGTTGTGCATCGTCTGCATCGGCATGTATGTGGCCAATTTTGGAACGGCGATCTCGCTCGGTCTGGCTCTTGGATAT
>DKOG01000264.1 GCA_002469915.1 Bacteroidetes bacterium UBA7368 | reverse complement strand
GCGATGAACCTCAGAAAAGCGATATGCACTTTGTATTCCCCTCGAAGATAAACGTGAATGCAGAACGAGGTAGTTTCCCCTTTGCTGAGATCCCAGACGACCAAACAAGCTCATGGTTTAGAAAAGACGAGATTTCGACTTCCATTCCAGCTACCAACATTGACGAGTACAGCGAATACGTCTCCGGTCGATTCGAGCCTCGTGAATCTGTCAAAGGAGATGTAGCGAGAGCAGTCTTCTACTTTAACACTATTTATTCTGGCGCAGCCAACACCTCCTTTTTTAATGGACAAAAAGCCATTCTTGGCGAATGGAACGCTGTGGATACCCCTTCAAACAAAGAGATTGCACGCTCGGGAATGATCCAGACGTACCAAGGAAATATTAACCCCTTCCTTTTAGACCCCTCGCTCCCCAATCGACTTTTTGGCCTTTCGGTGAGCGCAGAAGAGGAGTCCGTTCCTGTCGAACTCCAAGTGGGTAACCTTTTCCCTAATCCAGCCAGCAAAACGGTTTCCATTACCATTCAAGGAATACCTTCCGCGGTTCGAGTAGCTGTATACGACGTTTTAGGGCGCGCAACAGGTTCATTCATGGCCTCAGAGGGTTTGAACACACTAGATATTTCGCACTTGGCACCAGGAATCTACTCCGTCCAGATCCAAACTGAACACGCTCCTCAAACACTAACGCTAATTAAGACGAAATAGGTACTCAGGCGTTACGTGCTGCGTTGAACAAGAAGTGCAACAGCCTTGGTCGGTCATAAAAATGTTGTAAAGGCCACTCATTATATTATTAGGACTAACTGAGGTCCAAATACCAACTTTATTTATGACGACGAACGACGTAATGCGCCGTGTCCGCTTTATTTTTGATTTGAGCGACACGCAGATGATTGAGCTCTTTGCACACACGGGAGTCACGGTTACTCGGGCCCAGATAAGCGACTGGCTAAAAAAAGACGAGGACCCCAACTACGTCGACTGTTCGGACACCGAATTAGCCCTGTTTTTGAATGGGCTCATTATTGAAAAACGAGGACGGAAGGACGGACCTCAACCTGAGCCAGAATCCAAGCTAACCAATAATATCATTTTCATTAAGCTCAAGATTGCCTTGAACCTGAAGGCAGAGGATGTGCTCAACATCTTGAACCACGTGGACTTTTGGCTGAGCAAACACGAACTCAGTGCCTTTTTCAGAAAGCCTGGTCACAAGCACTTCAGGGAGTGCAAAGACCAGATCTTACGCAACTTTCTGAACGGACTTCAGGTTGAGTACCGTGGCGATGCAAAGACGGCTGACTCACCTTGGGGATAGTAGCAAGCCATTTTGGCTAACTATCAGTGGGCGGCTGGTCTCCAGCCTCCTCAAACTTCGTGGCCATGGTCGGATTGTGGCGTGTCAGCTTCTTGATGGTCACATTCTGCGCCTTATCGTTTGCTAAACGAAGATTTCGATCCGTTCCCAGCAAAGCTTCTTTGGTCTTTTCCAGATGAGAGATTGATTTATCGATCTCCGCGATGGCCGTCTGGAATTTTCGGGAGGCCAGATCATAGTTCTTTCCGAAAGCGGTCTTGAACGTTTCCAGATCGTTTTCAAAGTTGGTGACATCCACATTCTGGGCCTTAACTAGCGCAAGCTCTGCCTTGAACTCTAACGACTTCATTGCTGCATTACGCAGTAGCGTGATGATGGGAATGAAAAACTGTGGGCGAATGACGTACATCTTGGGATAGCGATGGAAGACATCGACGATTCCCGAATTGTAGAGTTCACTTTCTGGTTCGAGCAGGGATACCAAAATGGCATACTCACACCCCTTCTCGTTTCGATCCTTATCCAGTTCTTTTAGAAAGTCCTCGTTCTTTTTCTTCGTGGTCGTGGTATCGCTTTCATTCTTCATTTCGAACATAACCGATACGATCTCTGTACCGGTCTCGTCTGAATCGCGAAAGATGTAATCACCCTTGCTTCCAGACCTTGCATCGTTGTCTTTCTCGAAATACGCCCTTGGAAAGGCCGTGGATCGAATGCGGTTAAACTCGGTCTCGCAGTGCTGTTCAAGCGTTTCACCCACCATCTTGGTCGAAAGACGTGCTTTCATATCGCGAAGGCGCTCGATAGCCTCATCGCGATCTTTGATCTGCGTTTCATACTTGTCTTTAAGCGAAGTCTCAGAGTTTTGTTTTTCAAGTTTCGCTATCTGAAGGTCATTTTTTAATCCATCTCGCTCCTTCTCAACTACCGTAACCGCCTGTGTGATAGCTAGCTTCTGCTCCCCTTCAATAGCACTCAGCTTGTACTTTAACTGCTGAATTTCTGCATCTTTCGATGCCGCCGTCTGCTGTACTTCCCTAGAGAGATCCATGGCAGCGAGCCTTGAAGCGACCTCCTTATCCTTTTCTGCCTGCTCCAGCTCGTTTGCAAGATCATCACGCTCCTTTTCAACAGCGTTTATCGCCTGGCTCACAGCGAGCTTCAACGCTATTTCGCCCTCCGCTAGTTTCGACTTCAACCCTTGGATTTCGGAGTCTTTGACTGCGGCAGCCTGCTGTAATTCACTTTCGACCTGAATTCTGGTCATCTGAACGGCATTCTGCATTTCCTTCTGGGCAAGCTCAAGTCGCTCACCTAACTGCTGTTCAAACTCATCATCGCGAACCTGCTTGAGTATATCTGCATACCCCGCTTCATCAATCTTGAACGCTTTCGTGCAATGTGGGCAAATTATTTCATGCATTTCGGCTTCTTTCCTTCTTCGACTTAAATGGTTAGCTGATCATACCTCATTTTAACATTCTCTGCCAACTATGCGAGCCTGAAAAAAGGGTTTATTTTCTACCACTAGAATGGGATTCCATTTCTGAGATTCAAAATGGCAAAAAGCTATAAAAGCCAAATGGTGCGGATCGCATTGCGATCCGCACCATCATCGTAAGTGGCATAGAATCCCCTCAGAAACTTACCACAATTTTATTCGAGCATATTACCCACCGGCAGTACACATCAGGTCGCTTTGGGACTGTAGGTCATTCAGTGACACACAATTTCCACTCGGTAATTTCGAAGGGACATACCGCATTAGGTCGGGGTCCCGAAGGCCATATTCCAAAAATTCGACTAAAGCATCTACCTCCTCGGTCGTCAGATTAAGAGAGTAGAATTGTTGGGATAAACCCGCAACGGATGGATTCTGGGGAATCGCTCGATTCTTGTATTCTACAACCTCTCTAATCGAACGCAATGAGGCTCCGTGCCCATAAAATGGACTATCAGCTAGGTTGTAGAGCTGTGGCGTTTTGAAGGTGTAATCATCAGCAGCATTTCCTGAAAAACCTCCACGTCCACCGCGTACCTGATTTGGAACGGCCCCAATCATTTCACCGGGCGCACCAAGGTCTAGATCATACAGACCTAAGGCATGGAAGGAATCCGAGCTTAGCGCCGGACCAGAGTGACAAGCCACACAGTTGCCCTTACCAAAAAAGACTAAGGCACCCATCTTCTCTTGCTGGCTCATGGCAGAGGATTCCCCTGAAAGCCACTTTTGAAACGGGGCCTTATTCGCCATTACCGTGCGTTCGTAGGCCGCGATGGCAAGTCCTGCATTTCGACGATTTATCGAATCATCTGATCTCCCGAACACTTCTTGAAATAACTTGTCGTACTTCTTCAGATTTGAAACGACTTCTATACCTCCTTCCAACCGGTGAACTTGCAACCCCTTAATAGCTTGGACCTCCAAACCAGCAAAGCCCTCCTGATTTAACTGGACAAAATCGACCGATCCATCGCCAAGACCTTCATTTCCTTGGCCTCCGAACTGACCATTCCAAAGGGTAAGTTGCTGGAACCCCGCATTCATTGCACTCGGGGTCCGGATGGGCTGTATGTCCGAAAGTTCACCATGGATATTTTCGCGCATCGAGAATCCAGATCCTCCGTCGGCAACCCCTTGAGCCGCTCCTGCCTGGAACCCCTTCTCTGCCATGTGACATGAAGCGCAACTAAAGGTCGCGAGCGAACCCGTCTCTGAATTAATACCAAGTCCTGTCTCATGGAACAGAAGCTTGCCCAATTGCACTTTGTGCCGAGACAAGGGATTAAGCGGGTCTTGAGGAATATCTCTTAGGCGATCGCTA
>DKOG01000065.1 GCA_002469915.1 Bacteroidetes bacterium UBA7368 | reverse complement strand
CATAGCACCGGTACCCACATCCCAAGAATCAATGTGCCCGCCTAATACAATGACCTCATCTGGAAACTCACTACCCACGATCTCTCCCATCACGTTGCGGGAATCCGCATCCGGTAGCCAAAAATCATCCATGAACAGATGGACTTCGATGCGTTGCCCACGGTCCTGCATACGTTGCATCATGAGGGCATCTTCGACCGTCACCGCAGCATGCGGAATCTTGGGCACATCTTCGGAATAGTTCGAGTTACCCGTATGCGGTGTATACATCGAGGCTGGTGTGACGGAGCGAACTAAACTTGCTATGGCCCCTACTTGGGCCGCACGTACCGCTCCGTTTCCGCGGTAACTAACGGTTGCTCCGTACGAGGTAAACGGAACGTTCCAAAGGACGATCTTTCCTTTCGCCATTTCTTTATTGGCTTCCAGATCATCGTATGAATTGACAACAAAAACCTCACCTTGCACACCATTTGGGCCCGTACCTACACTGCCCCCCAAGCCCAGAATCTGAAGCTCTCGTTTGTGTGGAGCAAGAATGGTCAGCCGCTCCTCTCCACGAACCCAGTGGGGCACTTTAACGGGTTCTGATCGCACATTTTCGAGACCATCCTTTTTCATTTCCTCCAAAACCCAATCCAAGGCCAATTCGAGGTTTTCAGATCCAGAAAACCGAGGTCCAAAAGTATCGGTCAGGTAGGCCAACCTATTCCATGCCGCACTATCGGCAAGGGCGGCATCAATAAGTTCATTTGCGTCCACCTGATAGTCAGATATGTGACGCATAACCTGATCTGCTTGACGGGCTTGGGTCGAAACGACGGTCAAACTGAGTAAAGTGAGAAATACGAGTAGGCGATTCATGTAAGCCGGTTTAAAATTGGGATGGCGAGGGAATCTAAGGGTTCGTTCAATCGCAATCGAATCCTATCCTCTTTTACTAAATGAAACTTCTCGATAATACGCCGGTGGCAGATTTAAGGAATCTAGGCCCCGTATCGAGACAAATGATCGCTGAAATTGATGCTCACACCGCGGGGCATCCTGCTCGCAGGACTACGATTCACACTATAAATAACGCTTGTCGATACTCGTCAAAAGGAATACACGGTTATTCCGAATCAGGCTGAATAGCTTTGGCCTTGTCTTCAAATAATCGAGCCGCAAGCTGGTTGAAGTCCGTCTCGGTAATAATTCCAACCAGCTGACCATTCAAAACGACCGGAAGCGCTCCGATATTGTTCTCTCTCATGACACGGACGGCATCGATAGTAGCCATTTCAGGTGAAACAGAAATAGGATCCCGCACCATGATTTGACTCACCGGAATGTCTTCATCTTCCTGTACACCATTAAAATTGGTGAGACTTTTCAGAATCGATCGATGAGTAACCAATCCCACTAGACGATGCTCAATATCTTCGACCAACACATGCCGGATGTGTTGCCAACTCATCAAGACCGCGACGAAATCGACCAGTTCATCTTCCCTAACGGTAAACAGATCGGTGGACATGAAGTGTTCAACCCGCGTTCCATAGATCGTATTGACTGCACGAGGCTCAATGTCCGCCAACGGCCAGGTGTGCCCAGGCTCTCCGTCGAGCTGTCTTTTTTGCATACACTCGACAAGGTGATCAAGGCGCTCAGCCCGTGATGTACCGCCCTTTCTCTTCATGGCAGCTAGAGAGCTTAGTTGCCACTGAGCTCCCGTTTGACTGTTAGCTACGCGATCACGGATGATGCCCATATACCGCTGGATATCATCCTCATTCACTTGTCTGGACCTCAAGCCTTCGGCTGCAATGTCGACCAATTCATTCTGGATCAGATCTCTTGCACGCCAGCGTTTCCCGTCAATCCAATCAACTTCTGAGGCAAGCCCCCTTCGCGCTGTACCAATGAAATTACTTTTTGCATCATCGAAGTCCATTAACGGACGAATATCGTCTGTCTTTAGGGCAATACCGTGCATTAAACCGGCCCAAAAAGCGGAATTGGCAACCTCATCAACTACGGTAGGACCGGCCGGGAGATAACGGTTTTCGATGCGAAGATGGGGTTGGGACCCACTAATACCGTAACAGGCTCGATTCCAACGATATACCGTTCCGTTGTGTAGTTGCAGTGCTCGCAATTTAGGCACTTCACCTTTTTCCAGCGCGTTAAATGGGTCTTCGTAATCACTCGTCATGATCACGCGAAAACGAGCAATATCTTCCTGACAAACCTCAGAAACTGTCTCGTTAACCCACTCTGTGCCGAAATGAACACGCGGACTCATATCCCTCAGGTACAAGTTGCTACTTCGCGTATCAACAGCTTGCTGAAATAAGGCTATGCGCGTCTCTCTCCAAAGTCTTTTCCCGAAAAGAACGGGTGAGTTGGCACTGGCCGCCAACACCGGAGCCGAAACCAACTGCGCAATGTTGTAGAAATGAGCAAAGTTTTCGGGCGTTACCTGAAAGTGCACCTGAAAACTAGTGTTACATCCCTCGACCATGATGTTGTCATGTTGAAAAAACAGCTCATCAACACCTCTGATATGATACTGAGCTAGTCCTCCTTTGAGGCCCATTATGGTATCGTTCAGGGAATAGTATCTAGGCTTGGGCGCCATATTTTCAAGACGTAAATCCCAAGCATGGATGGTCGGAAGAATGCCTGCCAGCACTATATCCGCATCCACCTCATGACATAGCGAGCGAACTTCAGAAATGAGTTCGTTTAGCGTTTTCTCCAAGGTTGAAAAACACTGGGATTCCAACACTAGAGGATCAAGATTAATCTCGAGATTGAACCGAGTTAATTCGTTGACCAAACGCTCGTTTGTGCTTAAAGAAAGCACTTCTTCCGCTTTTGGAGAAGGCTGAAACTGCTTGTCAACCAGGAAAATTTCTTGTTCGGCGCCGATTCGCATGGTATCGGTTTCGAACATCTTCTGATCAAGCATATACTCGAGCGCTCTCATATCCTGCATGATATGACGGGTAAAGCGGCGTATTTCAGCCGCATTTTCTTGAGCGCTTACCTCTTGCTGTCCCATCGCAGACGTTGCCCATTTTCACTTGGTTAATCCTTCCTGTCAACAAGGGTACTCAGGTAAGGGAAAATAAACAAACATTTGGCGTGCAATTTCACCTGAGAAACATGCGGGGCAACACCCCGTTTTTCATGCAATGGAAGTGTTCAGTTCAAATCGTTTAAGAGTGGTCCTTCTAATGACCACTTGCCTGCTGGCTTTAGCAGGGGTGTTTCCTTCATCGGTCCAAGCACAGGGTGTAACGAATCAAAATGAACTCTACGCCAAACAGTCTCTCATTCAAGGCCTCACATTTCTGAGAACGGGTTTCCCAGACAAAGCTGCCGGTGTGTTTGAAAACGCACTTAACGTCTTTCCCAACGACAGCGTATTGCTGTCGGCCATGGCTGAAGCCCAACAGGCTCTAGGCGATCCGGAATTAGCTTTTTTCTACATAGAAAAAGCACTTCAACGCAGTCCCGACAATCCAGATGTACTTCAGCAGGCACTTGAACTTGCCATCGCGAGTAATCAAATCGGAACAGCTCTTGCCCATTCAGCTCGACTCATCCAACTAAAGCCCAACCACCCCACGCCCGTTCTGCAACGATTACGTCTTCTCTCTTCGGTTGGACAGATCCCGGTAGCCCGTGATCTGGCAGCCCGCTCGGTGAATGATTTCCTAGCAAATGAACTCTTATTGCGCGCATTCTTACAAGCTTTTGTAGCCGCGGGAGATCTTTCATCGGCCGCACAGGGTGCGCAAAAACTGAGCGACCTCACCGGCAGCAGCGAGGACCAATTCAGACTAGCAACTCTTCTGATACAATCCGGAGATACAGAAGGAGCGCTTTCTC
Source organism: Bacteroidetes bacterium UBA7368 (assembly GCA_002469915.1). Classification (GTDB taxonomy): domain Bacteria; phylum Bacteroidota; class Rhodothermia; order Rhodothermales; family UBA10348; genus UBA10348. Next base: position 7,757 of record DKOG01000065.1, on the reverse strand, counting down.
AACTTGCAGAACTGATTGAACTCGACCCGTTTCATGAACCCACACGACAGGTCTTATCGAGCCTTCATGAAACGTATCCAAGTAGCCGGCGCATTGCACTTGAAGCACTTCCTGATCCTCGACCACCTGACGAATCAGATACCTCTCTGCTCCAAACCCTATTGCAGCGACTCGAAGCCAACCCTACTGATGCTGACACGGCAAAAGAAATTGGCCAGTTGTACCTAGATTCGGAAAACTATGAGCGTGCGATCCAGTTGGCTGAGGCCCAAATAAAGGTCGATCCCAGGCAGTTGAACATGTGGGGAGTTGGTATCCAGGCCCACCTGAAACTGGGTAATGAGACCGAGGCATTAACACTAGGAGAAGACGCTAGCATCCTTTTTCCCGGATATGCGCCTCTAATGCTGGAATATGCCCGTGCACTCGCCGCAGCGGGAAGGTATCAGGAGGCCATTAAGGTTGCTTCCCAAGCTCGTGATGGATCGGATAATGCTCCTGACGTGAACGAACAATTGACCCAACTTTTGAATCAGCTTGAGCAATATCAATAATCTATACATTCCCTTCGCAGCCCCGCGCATCACGTTGCTGGTGGCTGGTATCGTCTTGTTACTGGCGGGATGTTCAGCTTCCAGTCCTCGTGATATTGTATTCACTCCAGACGGCGTATTCCCCGACCATAAAGTCCAGGATATTCTAAGGTTGCTACCTGAGCGACCAGATCGCCTAGAAAGAATGGCCCTAGAAGCTCAAATTTCAGTTTCCTCACCGGATCAAAACGGGCGTTTCACTGCTATTGTTCACGCTTCAGGGACTGATTCTCTGCTGGCGCGCATTCGATTTCCATTAGGAATTGAAGGCGCGCGGGTCTTAATTGCCGGGGACTCAGCCTTCGTATATGATCGAATTGCACGGAAGGTCTTCAGAAGTTCTGTTCGCGCTATGGAAGCTGTTCTTCCCGGTTCGTTTGTCGGAAACGCCATGGTCGAAGAGACGCTCGGATTCCTGCGCCCTGATATGGACCAACGTTGGCTTAAATCTTCTGACTCGACACGATACTATTTATATTCCCCTGACAGTTTGATGAGATATACCATCGACCCCGCTCACTGGAGAATCGAACAGATTCAGCAAAAAAATGCCCGAGGTGAAGTGGTCGAACAAAGATGGTACCTAGATTTCAACATGATGGATGATATTCTCGTACCTCGACGTTCTATTCTTTCTCGACCGCACGAGAATACCCGCGTTGCCTTTGGGTTGAAAAAACTTGATGCTGAACGGACGCATCTAGATCTCGATTTGAACCCTAAAGACAATGTTACATGGGTCGATATCACCGGATAATGCCTCGTATATCTTTCATACTGGTTTTGATGGTCTGGATCTGCGCACCGATATCGAGTGCTCAGGGTCAGACTGCACAGTCCTCAACGGAGACCAAACTTGAACTGCTTCGAGAAGAGATTGTCCAGGAAGAACAGCTTCTAGCTCAAACCGAGCAAGAAGAACAGGCTTCTGAAAAGCAATTGGCAGATTTGAATCGTCAGCTTTCCTTACGCGAGGCCCTAGTTCACAACTACGGTAACCGTATTGCCCAATTACGATTCGAGCGGGATTCCCTTGGCACCTCTATTCAAAAGCTGAATACCGAATTAGATGTACTCAAGTCAGAGTATCATTCTAGAGCCTCTCATGCCTACCGCTACGGAAGACAGCATGACGCAGCACTGATTCTGTCTGCAGCATCTATCAATCAAATGTTGGTTCGCATTGGGTACCTCAGACGCTTTTCCCAAAAACGGCGCACTCAGCTTACCGCTATTCAACGAGCAGCAGATTTGTTAAGTGGGCAGCGGACGGAGATGCAGCGTAAACTGGTTGAATCAGAAATGATGCTGGTCACTGCCGACCGTGAGCAGGAAAAATTGGATGACTTGCGAAAAGATGTGCGGACCATCCTTTCTCAAATTCGATCTGAAAAGGAACTACAGGAAGAAAGCTTGACCGAAAAGCGAACCATGGAGCAACAACTTGTGGAGCTCATTCGGTCTTATCTCAACGTCGACACCGCCAATACATCATCGGCATCGTTAGCTGAGACGGCAGCCAGTTTTTCGGCGGCTCGAGGAATAATGGAGTGGCCCTCTGAGGGAACAGTCACCGAACCATTTGGGGAAATTGTTCATCCTGAATTTGGTACACGAACGCCCAATCCGGGAATTTTAATCTCCACTCCCCCGGGGTCTGAAGTAAAATCCGTCTTTCGTGGAACGGTCAGCACGATTGAATTCATACCGGATATGGGTCGATTCGTCATCGTAGAACATGGAAATTTCCATACGGTGTACGGTAATTTTTCCATGTTTTATATCTCCGTTGGCGATGAAGTTGAAGCGGGGCAATTGATTGGTCGATCCGGGACGGAGGCCGAGCCAAGGGGCGAGGCCGTATTTTTCGGAGTCTTCAAAGACGGCGTGCCACTTGACCCTTCAAACTGGCTCGAGAGATAACTCCTCGTGATACTTCACCTGTGATGGTTGCCCCTACTAAGCTTCATGCGTAGCTTCGGGCATGAGCGGACGGAAAGTCATAACGGAGCGGCACGTAACGGATGCCAAACAGGCAGGTAACAACACCATTGTTGCACCTCCAGGTGCGCTTGTGACCCCTCTTGCTTCAGACGCTGCGCGCGCAGCGGGCATTTCTATCGTTTTTGGAAACGCCCAGCCTTCTACTGAATCTCCTTCAAGCCCCGCCAACGACCTTATTTGTATTGGCTCCGATCACGGTGGGTTCGACTTGAAGAAAGAACTCAAAGACTATCTACAAAAAGCCGGTCGGACCGTTCAAGATGTGGGAGTTGACGCCCCCCGAAGTTGTGACTATCCAGATTATGCCTACGCTGTTTCCAGAATGGTTGCAGAAGGCAAAGCGGGGCTGGGAATTATGATTGACGGAGTAGGCGTTGGATCCGCCATGGTGTGTAATAAGGTACCAGGCATCCGTGCGGCCTGTGCGTACAACGAATTTGCAGCCTGGAATGCGAGAGCGCACAACAATGCGAACGTGTTGACCCTAGGAAGTAGATCCATGGGACCCGAGGTGGTAAAGCGAATCGTAGATGTGTTTCTGGCCACCGAATTCGAAGGCGGACGTCATAGTAAACGAGTCAATAAGATCAAGGATTTAGAAAATCGATTCAACAGATAGCGGGTTCGTTTTCACCTGCTCTCAATAGCCTTCATCGTTCGTGGCCGTATTTTGGGTATTCCTTGAATTTTTGAGCAGTAAACCCTCGTCTCAACACTATGTCTGCAGCTTCTTACGACGTCCTGATCATCGGAACCGGCCCTGGTGGGTACGAAACGGCTATCCGAGCCACTCAATTGGGTCTAAAAACCGCAGTTGTAGAGAAAAACAAACTAGGTGGGGTCTGCCTCAACATTGGCTGTATCCCCACTAAGGCGCTGCTTAAAAGTGCTGAGATCATGGAGTACTCCAAGCACCTTGATGCATATGGACTTACTCTTGATGGAACCATTACGCCTGCTTTTGACAAAGTGGTCCAGCGAAGTAGAGGCGTTGCCGATAAGATGAACAAGGGCATCCAATACCTGATGAGCAAGAACAAAATTGATGTTCTGATGGGCAAAGCCACCCTAGCTGGGAATGGTAAAGTGGACATTGAACCATCCACAGACATGGATGGCAAAAAAGTGGGCGAAAAGAAAACCGTAAGTGCAAAGCATATTATTGTGGCAACGGGTGCGCGACCACGCGAACTTCCGTCGTTGCCGTTTGATGGGAAGAAGATCATTTCCTCAACAGAAGCTCTTACACAGACAGACCGGCCAGCGCGCCTCTTGATTTGTGGAGCAGGCGCCATCGGTGTTGAGTTTGCCTACTTCTACCACAATATGGGCACGGAAGTGACCATCATTGAGTTGCAAGATCGCATGGTTCCGGTCGAAGACAAGGATGTGAGTCGTGAACTGGCCCGTGCTTTCAAGAAGCAAGGCATCAAGGTCATGACGGGCTCAAAAGTCTCTTCAGTAGACACCAAGGGCAAATCACTGCAGGTGAAGATCGAAACCAAAAAGGGTGTTGAGACGATCGAAACTGATCAGGTTTTGAGTGCTGTGGGTGTCGTCGGTAACATCGAAAGCCTAGGTTTAGAAAAAGTTGGTGTTAAAACCGACCGCGGAGCCGTCGTTATCGATGAGTTCTGCCGAACCAATGTACCGGGCATTTACGCTATTGGTGACGTAGCAGGGCCGCCTTGGCTTGCGCACAAAGCCAGCCATGAAGGCGTGATTTGCGTAGAGAAAATTGCCGGCGAAAACGTTCACCCGATGAACAAGCTGAATATCCCTGGTTGTACCTACTGCCAGCCTCAGATTGCTTCAGTTGGGTACAACGAAGAGGCAGCTAAAGAAGCCGGACACGAGATCAAAGTTGGCAAATTTCCTTTCACTGCAAGTGGAAAAGCTTCGGCCATGGGGCATAACGAGGGCTTTGTGAAAGTCATTTACGACGCCAAATATGGAGAATTCCTTGGCTGCCATATCATTGGATATGATGCGACAGAAATGATTGCAGAAGCCGTTACAGCCCGAACGCTGGAAACGACAGCACACGAAATCATGGAATCCATTCACCCCCATCCGACCCTATCGGAAGCGGTATTGGAAGCGACCCGGGCTGCATACGGGAAGTCTATCAACATGTAGGTCCACGCCTACTCGTTTACCCGACGTGGCCTTTAACTACAGACGGTATTACGCGACTCATCGGACATGTCGGCATCAGGAATATGATGCCGACCGTCGTCTAGGAATGTAGGAAATTCAACCCCTGATCAAGGACGTCGCTGGAACGCTGTCCTTGGATGCGACGTGATTCCATGCGATGCGAGTAAGCCCCTCGGCGCCCTACCGAATTACGGCTCCGTCCTCGCCCGTGGACTGCATGATAGACAAAGCTCCTGTACGGTCTTCAGCCATCAGGACCATGCCCTGGCTCTCCATCCCCATCATCTTACGAGGAGCAAGATTCGCAACGACTGCGACTTGTTGGCCGACCAAACTCTCAGGCTCAAAATGCTCGGCTGCTCCAGCTAATATCTGACGCTGTTCGAAGCCAAGATCAATCTGCAACTTCAAAAGCTTTTTAGATTTAGGAATGCGTTCAGCAGACAGAACCGTTCCCATTCGAAAATCAAGTTTGACGAAATCATCATAGGTGATGATTTCTTTGACCGGCTCATACGGCTCACTCGTTTCGACCTCTTCTTCTGGTCCACCAAGTTTTGCTTTTTGTTCTTCAATCACGTCGTCTTCAATTTTTGAGAATAGAATTTCGGACTCGCCGAGCTTCTGCCCGACCGGTAACAGACACTGACCGGCGTCGTCCCAGCTAATGCCGTCCTTGGATTGTCCTGGCTCACTGGAGCGAACACCCTCCATACCAAGCATTTTTCGCATCCTGATGGCAGAGAATGGAAGTACAGGCTCCATTAATACGGCCAAAGAAGCACAAATCTGTAGGGACACGTGAATAGTGTTGGCACATTGCTGTGCATTCGTCTTCCGACTGTGCCAAGGCTCACTGTCATTAAAGTACTTGTTACCCATTCGCGCCAAAGCCATTGTTTCAAAAACGGCTTCACGATTTCGGTAGTTATCATAGGCCGACCCAATACGATCCGGGAAGGTCTTCAGCTTTTCGATCACTTCTTGATCAAGAGCGTCGGGCTTGACCAATTCAGGCACCTTCCCCTTTGCAAAACGGTGAGCAAAGGTCATTGTCCGATTCACAAAATTCCCAAGCACATCCGCCAATTCGGAGTTAACCCTTGTTTGGAATTCATTCCAGTTAAAATCGGCATCTTTTGTTTCCGGAAGCATGGTCGCGAGAGCGTACCGAAGCAAATCAGGATCAAGATCTTCCAAATACTCATGCAGCCAGACTGCCCAGTTGCGGCTAGTTGAAAGCTTACTCCCTTCGATATTCAGAAATTCGTTGGCAGGAACGTTGTCTGGCAGAACATAGGCTCCGTGCGCCATTAACATGGCAGGAAACATGAGGCAATGAAAGACGATGTTATCTTTTCCGATAAAGTGAACCAGACGCGTCTTCTCATCCTGCCAGTACGACTTCCAGGCTTCGGGCTTACCCTGTTCCTTGGCCCATTCTTTAGTTGCAGAAATGTATCCGATGGGAGCATCGAACCAAACGTAGATGACCTTACCCGATGCATCTACGCCAATTTTCTCTGCGACATCCTGAGGCACAGGAACGCCCCACGGTACATCCCGCGTAATGGCCCTCTCGCGTAACCCATCGTTGAGCCAACTTTTAATCTGCCCCAATACATTGGGCTTCCATTCCGGGTGCGTGTCAATCCACTTTTCTAGTCGCTCCTGAAAATCTCCAAGAGGAAGGTACCAATGCGTCGTTTCTCGCAACTCCGGCGTGGCATCCGTTATTGTGCTACGCGGATTAACGAGTTCCATCGGACTAAGCGTGGTGCCACATTTTTCGCACTGATCACCGTACGCATTATCGTTACCGCAGGATGGGCACGTACCGACTACAAATCGATCTGCGAGAAACATTCCGGCTTCTGGATCGAACAGCTGCTGTTCGGTTTTCAGCGAAAAAACATCCTTTTCAGCCAAATTTCGAAAGAACTCTTGGCTCGTCTCCGAGTGAATCTCGTTTGTAGTCCGCGAGAAGTTGTCGAAACTCATTCCAAATTTTTCGAACGAGTCGGTAATCATCGGATGATATCGATCAACGATATCTTTCGGAGAAACGCCTTCGTTTCTCGCTCTGATCATGATGGCTACACCCATTTCATCTGAGCCACAAACAAATACCACATCTTTTCCCTTGAGACGTTGATATCTACAGAACATATCGGGTGGCAGGTAAGCCCCGGCCAAATGTCCAAGGTGAATGGGTCCATTGGCGTACGGGAGGGCAGCCGTAACTAAGATGCGATCAAAGTCCTTTTGGGACATGGAGCTTACTCGTATTGAGATGTTGCAGGTGCGACAGCGAAAGAATCAGAAGGGAATAAACAACATATGTAGCATAGTTGATTCCTAATTATAGGGCGATCGTATGGAAAGCAGGTAAAAACGGTACCGTTTAGTTCGGGAAACTCCATCCAATGGGTGCCGTTGGAGCCGGAATCCAATCAGACACAGATATGATTCTCGTCATTCCAGCCATTGATTTACGCGGTGGATGCTGCGTTCGACTCTACCAAGGAGAGTACGAAAAGGAACAGGTGTACTTTGACGACCCTGTCAAAATGGCCAAACTCTGGCGTATTCAAAATGCGAAAGTGCTTCATCTCGTCGATCTAGACGCTGCAAAAGGCGGTACCGACAATAACACCGAGGTCATACATCAAATTTGTAAGGAGTTAGATATTCCCGTCCAGATCGGTGGTGGAATTCGAACGGCAGAGGATATAGACCGTGCATTGGAAGCCGGTGCATACCGAGTAATTATCGGAACTGCCGCGGTAGAAAATCCCGATTTGGTCTCCACCGCTGTCGAGAAGCATGGTGCAAGCAGAATTGTCGTCGGTATAGATGCAAAAGACGGTGAGGTTCGGGTGCAGGGTTGGACAGAAGGCAGTGGCCAAAACGCCGTCCAATTTGCTCGCGATATGGAGGACCGAGGATGTCGGCGTATCGTATATACGGACATCTCCAGAGACGGAACCATGGAAGGTC
>DKOG01000266.1 GCA_002469915.1 Bacteroidetes bacterium UBA7368 | reverse complement strand
CCTTCGTCTAGCGGTCTAGGACGCCGCCCTTTCACGGCGGTAACACGGGTTCAAATCCCGTACGCGGTACTAGAGATGCCCTCTCTGTATCTCCTTGCTCAGCAAGGACTTACGGAGGGGGTTTTTCTTTTTTAGGCCTTTTCGTTCCGTCTTTATCTCCTGAATGCTTTTATTCGCTCGTCTTCAGAGTGTGAATCACCGAGGGAAGAAGGCAAAATGTGGTCTCCGTGTTTTTATATTGAGTCTACTCATCCGACCATCGAATCGAAGCGCAAGCCCATGATTTCAGCACAAGAGGCACTAAAGCTTCTAAAGGAAGGTAATAAACGACATGCCTCTGGTTTGGGCGGACGCCGATCCCGAACGACAAATCGGCACCGAAGAGAACTCATTTTGGGCCAGCAGCCGTTCGCCGTTGTGGTAGGATGCGCTGATTCACGGGTGGCTCCAGAGTTGGTATTCGATCAGGGGTCAGGAGACTTATTTGTTATTCGAGTCGCTGGAAATATTATCACTCCAACGCAGGCGGGAAGCATCGAATTTGCGACCATGGTGTTGAATACCAAATTGGTTGTCGTGTTGGGACACTCTCAATGCGGAGCCGTTCGGGCTGCTGTGGATCAGTTGAATGCGGAATCAACTAGCCTGCCACCCAATCTGCAGAGCATTGTAGATCACATGTGCGCGAATCTCTCGAATCAGGGTATTACATCGGTAAAGGATGCCGAGGTGGCCAACATTCGGAGTGGAATGGAGGCCATAGCGGAGTTTGCTCCCGAAGATGTCGAGATTCTAGGAGCCAAATACGATATTGGGACAGGTCGGGTTGAGTATCTAGAGAGCTGACTCTCGTAGGGGAAGCGACCTTTAGGCTTCTTCTAACGTCACAGGCTGTACAAAATGCCTTTTGGCAAGAATGGCAAGCACGAGCACCGCCAAAGGCAGGGCAGCAGGAGGGATGTGCTGTGGTAAGGCAAATTGAATCAAGAAGACCCCCAGAGTCCACCAGAAGGTGATCTTGAAATAAGATGTGAGCCAATGGAGTTTGGCCCATCTTACAGCAATCCACAGGTGGACCGGAAGGGCCCACAGGATATTCAGGTTCCAGGCGGTTACGTGGTGAAGCGTAGCGAACCACATGATTAGGAAGAAGAGGCCCATGAATCCGAATACGCCTAGGATGATTCGGTCGAGCACGTTGCTGAAACGTGTATTAAACCAGGACAACAAGCCCAATGCCACCGAAAGCAGCAGGGAGACCCAGATGGTCCAAGGCGTTTTTGAAGGTGTGGTTTCATGGTCAAAGCGTAAAAGGGTACTCGTTTCCCTCACGGCCGGCTCGTTGTCCGGCGTCAGAGATTGGTCGAGCGTTGCCATGAGGTAGGTTGGCAGAAACGTTCGCTGTCTGAGCGTAGGGACCTGGTCCATACTTGCACCAAACACCAAATCGATTCCTAGATCTAGTGCGGCCCGGTCGTGTACAAACTCATCGATCATTTGCCGGAAGGTACTCGTATGCACATCCTCATTGGGCAAAACGATACCCTCTACCGCGAAAAGCAGGTCTAGTATTCTAGTAGAGCAATTATCGTAGACGAAATCATAGAGATACGTCCGGTTTTCGGGCTTTAGATTTTCTAAAACCAATCCATACAATTGCGCGACCTGAGTCGGCGATAGCGCTAATATCTGCTCGACCATCTCCCGCTCCTGAAATACAGCGGCTCGCCTCAATCCGTCAGTTGGTTCGGCAGACAGTCTATATTGCATGTCCCCGTAGGCAAACCGAGGAATGAAATAGGGAACGGTCGTGTCAAACGTTCCCCAGTTAAATGAGGCATCAAGTCCGTTCGCAGGATCCTGGAAGCGTAAGGCCGAATGACCCCAGGCCGAATACACCGGTTCTCCGGGGAAAATGGTCAGCAGAGAAACAGTCGCGTCTTCTGAGACCGTAGGAGGGAGTTGAGCGAAGACTTTCGTGGTTCCACACAGAAAAAGCACAGCGACAATAATCAGGGCATTGTAGCTTCGGATCAAATGAGTAGCTTGTTTCGGAAATGGCACGTTCAGCTTCAGATTAGATTCAAACAGGTATGACTCGAAAACAGCGCGCGGACAACGTCTTTTCTGCACTCCGCAAAGTAATAACTGAGCCGGAAACAGAGTTGAACTATCAGAATAACTGGCAGCTTCTGGTTTCCGTTCTATTGTCGGCCCAATGTACCGATGCACGAGTCAACATGGTGACCCCCTCTTTGTTCGAGCGGTATCCTGACAGCAAAACGATGGCTGAGAGCTCTCAGAGTGAGATATTTAAGTGGATACGGTCTATTTCTTATCCCAATGCCAAGGCTGGGCATTTGCACAAAGCCGCCATTATTCTGGAAAATGAATTTGGTAGTGAAGTCCCTGGCACAGTTGACGAGTTGGTTAAATTGCCGGGAGTGGGTCGAAAAACAGCCCAAGTAGTAGCCTCGGTCGCATTTGGAGTCCCTGCGCTTGCCGTCGATACCCATGTGTTTCGTGTGGCTAACCGGATTTCTTTAGTGGATCCGTCGGCTACAACCCCTGATAAAGTTGAAAAGCAGCTTAAGAAATTGCTTCCTCCAGAAGAGTGGGGAGATGCACATCATCTCATGATTCTTCACGGTCGGTATCATTGCATGGCCAGAAATCCGGGGTGTGACACGTGTGTTGCGAGCGAATTCTGTGACTATGCTGAGCGACTCAAGAAATTGCCTTCCGACCAAGAAGGATTGATACCGTCGAAGGGGAAATATTATTGTGCGACACGTAAACATTATTTCATGGAGCCCGATACGATCTCAGATCGATCTGGTGTGGAGCAGGTATCTTGCCCCTCGTGCGGATCCATGAATGTATTTATATCGAAAACAGGCCGGACGACACGTCGTATTAAAGACTTCAGAGTATAAAAGCACGAGCGATAGATCCCGTAACGTTAGATCCTGCAACATTAGATCTTGATTGACCCAGTATGAAGAAGCACTTACTCTTAATTCTAGACGGATATGGCATAGCAGCGGACCCCACGGTCAGTGCGATAGATCATGCGAAGCAACCCTACTTGGATTCATTGTTTGAAACCTACACGCATGGCACCCTGGATGCGTCGGGGCTTGCCGTTGGATTGCCCGAGGGTCAGATGGGCAATTCTGAGGTGGGGCATACCAATCTGGGAGCCGGTCGTGTTGTTTACCAGGAAATGACTCGCATTGACAAGGCTATCGCGGAGGGCGATTTTTTCGAAAATGATGCACTGCTCGAAGCCGTGAGCACGGCCAAGACGAGGAACGCAAGACTGCATGTTTTGGGATTACTTTCAGATGGAGGGGTGCATTCCCATCAGGATCACCTGCATGCGCTATTGAAAATGTGTGGAGATGGTGGCCTGGAGAAGGATCAGGTTCAAGTACATGCTTTCATGGATGGGAGAGATACCTCACCGAATGGTGGACTAGAGTATGTCAGGCGGTTGGAGAAGGAGACGCAAAAAGTAGGTTGCGGTCGTATCGCTTCTGTGGTGGGACGATATTGGGCCATGGATCGAGACAATCGTTGGGAGCGAATTGAGAAAGCGTACCGACTTTTAGTGCATGGAGAGGGAGCTGTGTTTGAGAGTGCGGAAGAGGCGATAAGCAGTAGCTATGCAGACGGTGTGACGGATGAGTTCATTGAGCCAGCGCGGATTGGTCCGATGGGCGCATCTCGAATTCAATCCGGAGACGTGATTGTATTCGTTAATTACAGAGCTGATCGAGCTCGCCAGATTACCCGTGCCCTAAATGATGAGTCGTTTGCTGGATTTGAACGTGAGCAACTCGGCAGACTGCACTATGTCACCTTCACTCCGTATGAAAATGCTTTTACTTTTCCAGTGGCGTTTCCCAAGCTTAATTTGACGGAAACGTTGGGGGAAGTGGTGTCTTCAGCCGGTTTCAGACAGCTTAGAGCTGCTGAAACGGAGAAGTATCCACATGTCACGTACTTTTTCAATGGTGGGAGGGAGATCCCTTTTGAGGGAGAGGATCGTATTCTGGTAGCCTCTCCCAAAGTGGCAACATATGATTTGCAGCCAGAAATGAGTGCTCCTGAATTGGCCGATAAAGTGTCTACTGCAATGCGCGAGAACGACTACGCGTTTGTAGTTCTTAACTTCGCTAATCCCGATATGGTTGGCCACACGGGTGTGTTTGAAGCGGCGGTATCGGCAATTGAGGCAGTGGACAAAGCAGCTAAAACAGTGATTGAGAGCGCGCTTCGAGCGGGCTACTCGGTAAATGTCATTGCTGATCATGGAAATGCCGATTGCATGCGCAATCCAGATGGGTCACCACATACCGCGCATACGACGGTTCCCGTTCCTCATATCATCATTAAAGAGGGATTCTCGGGGGCCGTACGCCATGGGAAACTGGGCGATGTCGCACCAACCATCTTGGATATGCTGGATATTCAGAAACCAGATTCCATGACGGGGCAAAGCCTAATCTAAGGCAGTGCCCTCGCTAGCGAATGGAAATGGAATAGGGCCAGAGCGCCTGTGGCTTGCCTTGTTCGGCAAGTACATTGGTCA
>DKOG01000008.1 GCA_002469915.1 Bacteroidetes bacterium UBA7368 | reverse complement strand
GTATCCGACGCATTTTTCCGGCTCACCATTATTTTAGCACTCCATGCCGACACAAATTGCCGTTGACGCGATGGGGGGAGATCATGCCCCCGATGTTGTCGTAGAGGGAGTCGCTGCCGCGCTCAAAAGCCGTCCAGGCGAACTGGATGTTTGGCTGACGGGCCCTGCAGACCAGTTATCTGTGTTGGTTGCCCAGTTGGATCCAGAGATTCAGGCGAAAATCCGAGTTGTGGATTCGCCCGACGTCATTGGTATGGATGAAGCTCCTGCCGTGGCACTCAAATCAAAACCCAAGTCTTCAATACATGTAGGCCTCGGCTTGTGCAAAGCTGGAAAGGCAGACGCGTTTGTATCGGCAGGCAATACGGGAGCCGTCATGGCTGGAGCACTCTTCATTATAGGAAGACTTCCCGGCGTTTCTCGACCAACAGCGATTGGCTATTTTCCAACCCTCAAGGGAACGACTATCCTCGTAGATGTCGGCACCAATGTGGGTTGTAAGCCAGAACACTTAGTGCAATTCGCCAGAATGGGTGCCGTTTACGTCGAGAAGGTCATGGGTGCTGATAACCCGTCCGTTGGCTTGCTGAATGTTGGTGAAGAGCCCGGAAAAGGCGATGATCTAGCTAAGAGTACGTATGCTCTATTGGATGAACGTTCTGACCTGAATTTCGTCGGCAATGTTGAAGGGCGAGAAGTCATGAATCATGCCGCAGACGTACTGGTCTGCGATGGATTTGTAGGCAACATTCTTTTGAAGTACGGTGAAAGCCTAGCTTCATCCCTTCCCCGAATGATCGGCGAGGAGATGCATCGACTCCAGATGACTCCCGAGGAAATGTCCATTGTTGGGAAAGCGCTATCGGGCGTCAAGGCACGATTTGATTACAAAGAATTTGGGGGCGCACCTTTGCTTGGGGTGAACGGCACCGTATTTATTGGTCATGGCAGTTCTGATGCCTACGCTATCAAAAACCTTGTTCTAGCTGCTGATAAAATGGTCAGGGAGCAGGTTTCCTCTACTATTGCTGAGGTGATGAGCGCTTGACCGCTCATCTCTTTTCTCATGCAACGACACGCATTTACATCACCATCCCTCTTTTGAAGTATGGAACAGGTACGAGCCGCCATTACGACCGTCGGGCATTTTCTCCCTGAGGATCGTCTGACGAACGCGGATCTTGAAACGTTGGTGGACACCAGCGATGAATGGATTCGGACCCGAACCGGTATTCGAGAACGTCGCATTCTGAAGGACCCAGCGAAAGCAACCTCGTACATGGCGACCAAGGCCGCTGAGGAAGTGCTTCGAAAAAGGGGTATTTCAGGCGAAGAAATTGATCTGGTCATTGTGGCAACCGTCACGCCAGATATGTTTTTTCCTGCGACAGCTTGTATCGTTGCTGCCAATATTGGGGCGGTCAATGCATGGGGATATGATCTTTCCGCAGCCTGTTCAGGATTTTTGTTCGCTCTTTCAACCGGTGCTCGATTCATTGAGTCCGGCAAACACAAGAAAGTTCTTGTGATCGGGGCTGACAAAATGAGTAGCATTGTGGACTATACAGATAGGACCACGTGTATTTTATTCGGAGACGGCGCTGGCGCGGTGTTGCTTGAAGCCGATTCTGATGGGTACGGTGTAATCGATTCAATTGAACGTACAGATGGATCTCAATGGGCAGCACTCTGCATGTTGGGTGGTGGTAGTCTTAACCCTTCATCTGCATTGACCATTGAAAAAAAGTGGCATTTTTTACATCAGGAAGGCCCGCCTGTCTTCAAGGCCGCGGTGAAAGGAATGGCTGACGTGGCCGCCGAGATCATGGAGAAGAACAACCTGACGGGCGACGATATCCGCTACCTTGTACCTCACCAAGCCAACTTGCGCATCATTGATGCCACGGCTCGACGGATGGGTGTAACAATGGATAAAGTGATGCTCAATATTGAGCGCTATGGCAATACTACCGCAGCCACGATTCCTTTATGCCTTGCGGACTGGGAGAAGGACCTCAATAAAGGGGACAACCTAGTATTGGCTGCGTTTGGCGGTGGGTTCACCTGGGGCGCTATTTATGTTAAATGGGCTTACGACGGCGAAGGTGTGTGATCATGGGTAAAACGGCATTGATCTTTCCTGGTCAGGGTTCTCAGGTCGTTGGCATGGGAGCGGATCTTTATGATGCGATGCCTGGAGCGCGGGCCATTATGGACCGCGCGAATGAGGTACTTGGCTTCTCGCTGACAGACATTATGTTCGGAACGGGATTAGAAAATGATGCCGATTTACTCAAGCAAACTCAGAATACTCAACCCGCTTTATTTGTTCATTCGATGGCTGTGTTGCAAGCGATGAAAACGCAGCACGGGAATCCAGATATGGCAGCTGGTCACAGTCTGGGTGAATACAGCGCACTAACCGCAGCGGGTGCCATTTCATTTGAAGATGCCCTGCAAACCGTGAGGCTCCGTGGCGAACTCATGGCGGGAGCCGGAAAAATGCGTCCCGGAACGATGGCAGCTATTCTTGGAATGGAAGATGCCGACGTGGAGTCTCTTTGCCAAGATGCGAGCGGAGATGGAGACGGAGACGGTTACAACATTGTGCAGCCAGCCAATTTTAATTCTCCCGGCCAGATTGTGATTTCAGGTGATGTCTCTGCCGTTGAACGAGCCGTCGAATTGGCACCAGAACGGGGAGCGCGACGAGCGCTTATGCTTCCTGTGTCTGGAGCGTTTCATTCCCCTCTCATGGAAGCGGCCACACAGGGTTTAACGGATGCGCTCGCCGCGCTCCAGATACAGACCCCGGCTTACCCCGTATATTTGAACGTCACGGCTTCACCGACAATAGATCCTGAAGAGATTCGGACCCGGTTGGTCGAGCAGTTGACTGCGCCCGTTCGTTGGGCACATATTCTACGTGCCATGCACGAAAACGGAGCATCTCGCTTTATTGAAGTAGGCGCCGGGCGCGTACTCTGTGGTCTCGTCAAACGGACCTTGGGTCGCGAATTGGAAACAGTCGCTTTTGGAACGGCCGCAGATTTAGAAAAAGAATAAAACAGCTATGTCTTTCACTGATAAAAATGTACTAGTTACAGGCGGTACCCGTGGTATTGGACGCTCCATCGTAGAGTCGTTTGCCAGCAAGGGAGCCAACGTAGCATTTACCTACCGCTCTTCCTCAGACGAGGCCAATGCACTTGTTGCCGAACTTGAAGAAAGGGGCGTCAAAGCACGGGCGATTCAAGCAGATGCCGCAGATTTCGGTGCAGCAGAAGCAGCCGTAGGTGGAATTATTTCCGAATGGGGCTCGATTGACGTTGTGGTTAACAACGCCGGAGTTACCAAGGATATGCTGATGCTTCGCATGGGCGAGGACGATTGGGACTTCGTCGTAGGTACCAATCTCAAAAGTGTGTTCAATTATTCGAAAGCAGCCTATCGCCCCATGATGAAGCAACGCAAGGGGCGGATCATCAATTTGTCCTCAGTTGTGGGCGTTATGGGCAATGCTGGGCAAACCAACTATGCGGCTTCAAAAGCAGGCATCATTGGTTTTTCCAAAAGCTTAGCCAAGGAATTGGGCGCACGAGGTGTTACCGTAAATGTGGTAGCTCCTGGTTATGTTGAAACCGACATGACGGCTTCGATTTCCGATGGTGCCCGTGAAGCGATGCTTGGATCGGTGCCTGTGGGGCGTCCAGCTACGCCTGATGACATCGCTTCAGCTGTATTATTTCTTGCCTCGGAGGGTGCGTCGTACATTACCGGTCACGTACTCCACGTGGATGGTGGCCTGGCCATGTAAAAGTGCACTCCCGCATCTTTTCTACATGTAGTTGGCACACAACACTTGATATATGTCTAACGGACCTAAACGTAGTTTTATCACAGGAATAGATCTGACCAGTAGAGCTCAAGCTGAGCGTGCTGACGACCGGGTCAAAGCCACTTTTACTGAGCCAGAAATGTCTCTGGCAGAAGCATCCATCGATTCCCTTCCGGATATGGTGCGCGATGCGGTTAAATCGGCTGGTTGGACTAGCTTGATGCCGGTGCAAAAAAAAGCGATTCCCTATCTACTGGATGGCAGGGATATGATTGTCCAGTCTCGTACGGGCTCGGGGAAAACGGGAGGGTTTTTACTTCCGCTGTTTAATCTCCTCGACGAGGACATGAACCGGGCTCAGGCCTTGATCCTGTCTCCCACACGAGAGCTAGCCAAGCAGATTTTTGAGGAGTTTGAACGTCTTCGGGGCGAGCATAAATTCACGAGTGTCGTCATTTATGGCGGTGTTAAATATGAGCCTCAAATCAAAGCGCTACGCGAGGGTACCCAGGTAATTATCGGTACTCCTGGTCGAATTTTAGATCATATCCAACAAGGTCGACTGATCCTGGATGATCTAAAGATGCTGGTATTTGACGAAGCAGATGAAATGCTGTCCATGGGGTTTTACCCGGATATGCTGAAGCTCAAGCGATACCTGCCCGAAGCGGATCGCCAATCATGTATGTTCAGTGCAACCATGCCTTCGAGGGTTCGCTATCTAGCAGGTCAGTTTTTGAATGATCCTGGATTTTTGTCTCTGAGCTCTGGAAATGTGAGCGTTGATGCAATAGAACATCGTTTCTATCGCGTGGACCGCATGTCCAAAGATCGGATTCTGGCCCGCATCATCGAAATGGAGAATCCTGAGTCCGCGATTATTTTTGCGAACACCAAACGGGATGTAGAATACCTACACAAATTCCTCCAGAACTACGGATACGATGCCGATAGTATCTCTGGAGACCTAACACAGGCTGCTCGCGAAAAGGTGATGCAGAAGATTCGGGATGGGAAGCTGAAGTTTCTTGTCGCTACTGATGTGGCCGCTCGAGGCATTGACATCACCGATTTGAGCCATGTGTTGATGTATGACATTCCTCAGGACCCTGAGTATTATGTCCATCGCGCAGGTCGAACCGCCCGGGCTGGAAAAACCGGAACAGCCATTATCCTGATTTCAATCGAAGAACAACGTAGTCTACTGGCCATTGGTCAGCGATTTGCTATACCTATGACACAGCACGAAATTCCTTCCGAAGACGATGTAGCCCAGCGGGTTACAGACAGACTCACTGTCGTTCTTGAATCTACATTCAGGGATCGTTCAAACCTTGAAAAAGAACGTCTTCAGCGCTTCAAGCCACTCGTAGAAGAGCTTGCCAACGAAGAGCCCGAATTGCTCGCCATGCTTCTCGACGATCTCTATCACAATACACAGCACAAAGCGAGTGGTGGTAAAAGGTCGGCTTCAGAATCAGGGCGTTCCCGTAGAGATAGCGACTCAGAAGGGCGCTCTCGTGGGCGAGATCGCCGGTAGGTGAACACGGTTCGGCTGAGTGTACGAGGGTGGCCTCTGCGAGCGTTATTCGTTGAGTCCTGCGATCCTGATTGCACCCTCATTTTGCGTTTTCTTTTGGCTGGAGTCTACAGAATTCACGGTAAAACTAGCCCAAAAGCATGGTTTTGAGGCTTACACCTCTCGGTAAATCGTTGGTAGATGGTTAATTTGAAGGCCATCATTTCAGATTTAACGGACTTTATCGTGAGATTATCAGCTTCTTTTTTCGCGCTTGTTTTCTTTTTGTCAAGCGCATTGAACGTCGTTGCCCAGGAATCGGTAGTTATTACCGAGGGTGATTATCGTATTTACACGTCTGAAGGTCAGCCGGCCACCCTAGATGATATTCGGGAAGCCATGGGCGTAGCCGAAGTAGTGTTTGTTGGTGAATTGCATAACGATCCGGTATCGCATTACATCGAACAAGTTGTTCTGAAGGATTGGTATTCAACTCATGGAAGTGCCGCTGCGCTTTCGTTGGAGATGTTTTCCCGTGACGTTCAGTATATCGTTGATGAGTATCTGAATGATTTGATTTCAGAGTCTCATTTTCAGCTATCTAGTAGCCCTTGGAGTAACTACGAGACGGATTACAAGCCCTTGGTTGAATTCGCAAAGGCTAACGGATTCCCGGTTATTGCCGCGAACGCTCCAAGGCGATATTCAAATATGGTTACCCGCATGGGTAGAGGTGCTTTAAATGGATTATCTGACCAAGCCCTTTCCTACGTCGCTCCACAACCATACGGTGCGCCAAGTGCAGCATATAAAGCGCAGTGGGATGCTGTCATGGCAGAAGCTATGGCGGAAATGATGGCTGCCAGTCAGGAAACGTCAGCAAAGATGGATGATGAAAGCCATGAAATGAACCACGAGATGGAGCATGGCGAAGGGCATGAAATGGGCGAAGGACACTCTTGCGACATGATGGAAGGAGAGGGTGAGCATGAGTGCGAAATGATGGAAGGTGAAGGACATGAAATGGGTGAAGGAGAAATGGATCATGAAGCCATGCATGCGATGCATCATCCGGAAGGCTCAGAAATGAACCACGAAATGGAGCATGGCGAGGAAGGAGAACATGATGAGGAGAGTGAAGAACACAAAATGAATCATGAAATGCACATGGCAGCCGGTGCACATGCAGAAGAAGGCCATGATTCCGGAGAAGGCCATGATATGGAGCACGGTGACGAAGCCGAGCACAAGATGGACCATAATGAAGAAGCTGAAATGCCGTCTGTTGGCAGCTCGCAACATGGCGGCGGCTCAATGTTGGACGCGCAAGCCCTTTGGGATGCGACCATGGCCTGGTCTATTGCCGAGCTAATGACTCGCAAGCCGGGTTCCAAAGTTGCACACATGGTGGGAGGTTTCCACGTGGAAACCGGAACGGGTACTCCAGAGCACTTAGCTCAATATCGTCCCGGAACGAAAATGCTGGTCATTTCTGTTCAGTCCAGCCTAGATATACACACATTCGATTCAGATGAACACACCGGTCTTGGTGATTTTGTTATTCTGGGTGATGAGTCGCTACCGCGCACCTATGACACGCGCACGCGATAAGAACTGATTAAAGGAATAGGAATATGAAAAACGCAGTATTGACACTGATCGTTGCCTCGTTCGCATTTATGGGATGTCAGGGCGGCTCTCAAAGCATGGCATTTGATTGTGCCGCATTTCTGGCTGAAGGGGGATCTATGAAGTCTGTAGATGTAGAGATGAAAGAGGGCAGTGAGGAGGGCCGAGCGCTGCTTTCCAAGTTTACCTCTTTCGCTTTGACTACCGATCTGAGCATGCTGTCTGAGAATGAGTGTAAAATGCTTCCACATCTGATTGCTGCTGGCGATCAGATGGAAGACATATTCTGGATGCAGGCTTATGGAAATCGCGATGAGTTGCTAGATTCGATCAAAGACCCGGCTCTTCGCGAGTATGCTAAGCTCAATTACGGTCCTTGGGATCGGATTGGTGGAAATATTTCCTTCATCGAAGGTGTTGGGGACAAGCCGGAAGGGTCAGGTTTTTATCCTAAGGACGTGTCTAAAGAGGAGTTTGAAGCTGCCGCTGCAGTCAATACTGACCTAAAGGGCCTCTACACGATGGTCGTTCGGGATGCTGATGAGACGTTAAGGGCGATCCCATATCACGAAGCATTTGCCGCGCAAATGCAAACGGCGGCCGATGAGTTGCGTGCAGCAGCAGAGCTGGCTGATGATTCAGGTTTGAAAAACTATCTGTCGCTTCGAGCCGATGCGTTGTTGACTTCAGATTACCGCGCCAGCGATATGGCTTGGATGGATATGAAGGACAATCGTATCGAAGTGGTCATTGGTCCGATTGAGACGTACGAAGATGCTCTGTTTGGATACAAAGCGGCCGCAGAAACCTTTGTACTTGTCAAAGACATGTCATGGAGTGAGCGTCTGTCTCGTTACGCCTCGTTGCTTCCCATGCTGCAAGAAGGACTTCCAGTACCGGATGAATACAAGCAGGAAAAACCAGGTACAGATTCTGATCTGAACGCGTACGATGCGATTTATTACGCTGGAGATACCAATGCTGGCTCCAAGACGATCGCCATTAATCTACCCAATGATGAGCAAGTTCAACTTGAAAAGGGTACCCGCAGACTGCAGTTAAAAAACGCTATGCAGGCTAAGTTCGATAAGATTCTTGTTCCGATTTCAGGGATGTTGATCGCTGAAGATCAACGTAAGCATATCACCTTTGATGCCTTCTTTGGTAACACGATGTTCCATGAAGTAGCACATGGTCTTGGAATCAAGAACACGCTCGATGGTTCAAATACCGTCCGAGGGGCATTAATGGAGCACGCCTCGGCTCTAGAAGAGGGCAAGGCAGATATTCTGGGTCTGTACATGGTATCTCGCCTTATCGAAGAAGGTGAATTGGACGTTGATATCAACGACAATATGGTGACGTTCTTGGCTGGTATTTTCCGGTCTGTGCGGTTTGGCGCCTCTAGCGCTCATGGCCGGGCAAACATGATCCGCTTCAATTTCTTTAGTGAAATGGGCGCATTCACCAGAGACGAATCAACCGGTACGTATAGTGCAGATTATGATCGAATGATCGAAGCTATGAATGCGCTGACCGAGAAGATTCTTCGATTCCAGGGTGATGGCGATTATGACGGCGTCGCGGAATTCGTGGCTGAATACGCTCAAGTAGGGCCAGGTCTTCAAGCTGATTTGGATCGGCTAGGTGCGGCTGGAATTCCAGTAGACATCGTTTTTGAGCAGGGCCTCGGCGTTTTAGGGCGATAAACGTCGGCACATTTAATTGGGATAGGTATGAAGAACAATACACCCGTTGGCTACCTACTTGATTGGATTAGGCCTAGCGCTAAGCGGCTGGTTTATTGGCCACGGCTTTGTGTCCGGTCGTACGGCCGATCGCTTTGTCACGGTAAAAGGGGTATCTGAAAGGGATGTTGAAGCCGATTTGGGCCTATGGCCATTGCAGGTGGTTGCTAATGCGAACTCGTTGGAGGAAGCACAGGCAACGATTGATGCTAGTCTAGCTAAAGTTCGCTCCTTTTTGTCGGACCACGATCTTGGAGAGACCCATTTAGAACTCCAAGGCGTCGAGGTCACCGATCGCTTGGCCAACCCGTATGGAGATCCCGGTATTCGGGGTGGACGGTTCGTGGTACAGCAGAAATTAATGGTGCGGAGCGACGAACCTATCTTGATTCATCTAGCCAGCCAAGCGGTTGGGGAGTTGGTTTCAAAAGGTGTTGTTTTGAGCTCAGGGACGGGTTGGGGTCCCGCCACACCAACATTCTTATTTAAGAGTCTCAATGCGCTCAAGCCTGAAATGATTGCTGAAGCTACGGCTTCCGCTCGTGAAGCCGCCTCTAGGTTCGCCGCAGATTCGGATAGCCGCCTAGGTAATATTCGAAGAGCGAATCAGGGTATTTTTGTTGCGTTAGCCCGAGATGCCGCCGCAGGTATTCCGGAAAATTCCCAGTTGAACAAGATGATCCGTGTAGTCGCAACCGTTGAGTATTTTCTGGACTAGCGTTATGAGAAGATGGTCAGTTAGGCGTCCTGTAAGCGCTCTGAGAGCAAGAGCTCTTCTGTTGGACAGGACTTTAACCTACTCATAATGGCGTTAAGTAGCTCAAAAATGCGTTTAATCTACTTTAGCCGTAGATAAATTATCCGCGTTTTGGGGCGCAACATATTATGGGGTCTCTAGGGATTGTCGAAATGGTAGTACTGCTTCTTTTAGGCCCGATAGTCTACATCGGAAGCTTGATCTGGATCTACCGGGATGCCGAACGCCGGGGAAGCCATGGAATGCTAACTACGTTGCTGGTGGCGGTGGCAGCTTGGCCCCTAGGACTGATCGTTTGGCCGTTCATTCGATCGAAGACAAAAAATTAATTCACTCGCGGGTTTAAGTCTTAGAACTAGTGGTCGATACCTAAAGGGCAAGGTCTCTGTAACGGACCAAAAAACTATTAGGTATTTATTATGCGTATCGACGAACACATGCTAGCAGGCTTCATGGCTGGTGAGTTAAATGAGCAGGATCGGGCTAGTGTAACGACAGCTCTGACTCGCGATCGTGGAATGAGGGATTGGCTTCATATGGCTTCAGAAGCGCTTACTGCTTCCAAGGCAGAGGATGGCTTGTTGAATCGGTTTATTCCTCAAATGAATGCCTCAAGACCAGGAATTCGCAGGGAAGACCGCACTGCGGTACCATCTGCTCGTAAAGCTCGACGGGCTGTATAAACATATTGAACGTCCTGAATCGGCAGAAGGGTGGCTCGCGTACGCGAGCCACCCTTCTTTATTTGTCCCAAGGTTAGCGGGTTGTTCACGGAACAAAAACAGCGTTTCAGGCAAAAACAGACACCTGACACACCGTTCCACCATAGAGCACGACTATGTCTGAAAAGCAGACCCCTAAGACCGAAACGTTCGAGTTCAAAGCCGAGATGAAGCAGCTGCTTCATCTGATCATCCACTCGCTTTATACGCATGAAGAAATTTTCCTCCGGGAGCTGATCTCCAACTCATCTGATGCGCTCAATAAAATTCGCTTCAGGATGCTAACGGATCGCGATGTATTGGATGCGGACGTAGAGCAAAAGATCGACATCCTATTGAACAAGGATAGCAATACGTTGACCCTAACGGATACCGGTGTCGGGATGACTCGGGACGATCTCATGAAGCGTATTGGAACGGTTGCCTCTTCTGGCACGCTCGATTTCGTCAATGAATTGAAAAACAATGACGGCCCCGTTGATGCGCAGATGATTGGACAGTTTGGCGTGGGTTTTTATTCGGCCTTTATGGTTGCCGATGAAATCACCGTCGATACACGTCATGCCAATGCGGATAGTGTTGGATTGCGCTGGAAATCAGATGGAAGTGGCTCCTACACTATTGAAGAGACCAAGCAGGCAGAGCGCGGTACCACTATCACGCTGCACCTCAAGGAAGACAAAGGAGAGTTTGCGGAAGATTGGCGCATTAAACAGATCATTAAGAAGTACTCGAACTTTGTCGACTTCCCCGTGCATTTGGAAGGCGAAGAAGTAAACACGGTTGATGCACTTTGGCAGAAGAGTAAATCCGAGGTCAAAGAGGAGGAGCTGAACGAGTTTTACAAGTTCATTTCAGGGGACTTTGATGATTCGATGGGGCACCTCCATCTCAGCCTGGAAGGGAAAGTCAGCTTTAAGGCTCTTCTATTTATACCTAAAAAAGCGCCAAAGGGACTCTATCAGGAAGATTTTAAATATGGAGTCCACCTGTATTCTTCTAACGTGTTCATTCAAGACGATGCGCGGAATCTACTTCCGGATTGGGCCCGTTTTGTAAAAGGCGTTGTAGATACCGAAGACCTGCCTCTGAATGTCTCGCGTGAGGTAACTCAGAACAGTCCCGTTCTTGCCAAGATTCGTCAGATTCTGACCGGAAAGATTTTGGGTATGCTCAAAGAGTGGTCCGTCGAAGACAGTGACCGGTATGACAACTTCACCCGAGAATTTGGGATGTTGTTTAAATCTGGCCTGTCTATGGACTTTGACAACCGGGACCAGATGCTTGAGCTTGTTCGCTTTGAGTCTTCTGCAAAAGAGGCGGGTGAGTACGTGAGCTTGGAGCAGTATGTGGACCGTATGCAACCCGAGCAGAAAGCCATTTACTATGTGCTGGCGGAAAGTCGGCAGGCTGCAGAAATGAATCCCAATTTGGAGTATTTCAAGGCCAATGATATCGAAGTGTTGTTAATGACTGAGCCGGTCGATGCATTCATCGCGCCCTCCATTCCTACCTACAAGGATCACGATCTCAAAAGCGTTGAGACCTCTGACTTAGACCTCAAGAAGAGCAAAAAGAAGAAAGGTGCCCCGACGAAAAAGGAGTCCGAAGGCATACTTGATCGCTTCAAAAAAGTGCTCGGAGATAAAGTGGAGGACGTAAAGGCATCAGATCGCTTAGTGGACTCAGCAGCTACTCTGGTGGTCGGCAAAGAAGGGATGGATACCCAGATGGAGCGTATGATGAAAATGATGGATGAAAATTTTGAGGGCGCCAAGAAGGTGCTTGAAATCAATTTGACTCATCCGCTTGTCATCAATTTGATAGCCCTTCGGGATAACGACGAGGACGGTAGCCTGGTAGACTCCGCAATCCTTCAGGTCTACGAAGGGGCGTTGCTATCGGATGGCTCATTGACCTCCCCCCAGGAGTTTGTGAAGCGTATGACAGAATTGATGGTGCAGGCCACCGGTAAGTAGGCGTCTCGCGTTCTCAAGGCAGGAATAGAATTTCACGTTCGGTGTCGGTGAGCGATCAATTGACGTTGCCGGAATCAGTGTGTTTTCCAGAAATGACCACTCAAAACGGTGCGATGTGGTAACATCATAGCTGAAGTCGTGGCGTTCTGCTCTGTAAACCGTACCTTCTTCGCGCCTACACCGCCAGACGCCGCTTCACTAACGAGTACCGCATTCCATGGCGCGAGGAGAACGCTCTCACCCCTACTTAGTTATTTTTGCTCTCTGGCTGATGGTTTTTTCAGCCAGCAGTCAGGTCATTATCGTAGCTCCAATTTTGCCACGGATTGGTGAAGCGCTACTAATACCCGAGGCTCTTCAAGGCTGGCTTATTACTTCCTATGCGCTCTTTTTAAGTATTTTTGCGCTGATTATAGGTCCTATTTCGGATAAGTTTGGACGACGAGTCGTGCTTTTGCTAGGTAGCGGGTCCATGGCGATTGCGCTTTGGTTTCATGGAGTAGCTGATTCATTTGAGTCACTGCTGGCCGTACGCGCTGCTGCGGGAGCTGCCGGAGGTATGCTCAGCGGGGCTGCTGTGAGCTATGTTGGAGATTATTTTCCGTATAACAAACGAGGCTGGGCGAACGGTTGGGTCATGAGTGGAATTGCCTTTGGGCAGATCGTGGGTATACCGATCGGCACTATTTTAGCAGACCAATTTGGATTCCGAGGGGCCTTTCTGATGTTCGCCGGTACGATGACGCTTACAACCGTACTGATTTGGTTTTGCGTCCCTCAACCGGACGTGGATAGGGATACCGAACGATTAACCGTAGCCAGAGCTATTGCTGGGTACCGTGAATTACTTTCCAGACGGGTCGTAGCGTTTGCTAGCGCTACTTACTTTCTGATGTTTTTCAGCATTGGCTTATACGTGATCTATTTGCCAACCTGGTTGGAAACGACACTGAATGTTTCTGGGACCTCGATTGCTTCCTTATTTTTAG
>DKOG01000151.1 GCA_002469915.1 Bacteroidetes bacterium UBA7368 | reverse complement strand
TCTACCAATTCCGCCACTCTCGCAGGCCGGCCGTATAATCCAGAACCTTCACTCTGTGTTCCATCAAATGCTCTATAAAAGTCAGATTGTCTCAATCTTTTTGATTTCTTCCTTTGGGATGGCCGCCTGTACGCCACCAACTCAGGTCGCTCAAGTGACCACACGCGCGGAAATTCCCTCTACGGAGCATCACAATCAGCCCATCGAACCCACTCCGTCCTTCTATGATGAAGAATATGCAGAGGTCGAAATAGGTCCGTTCGAAGATGGCAAGATGTGGACATTAGACAATATACCCGTGGACTACATGCGGGATACTCACGGAGTCGAGGCCGATTCAGCCTGGATTGCGAAAGCGCGTTTAGGAGCGCTCCGGCTGGGCTCATTTTGTTCGGCGTCTTTTGTATCCGAGAAAGGATTGGTAATGACGAATCATCATTGTGCGCGAGATTCGATTACGGAAGTAGAGCGCGACGGGGAGTCTCTACTGGACAATGGGTTTTACGCAAAAGATGATTCGCTAGAACGAAGTGTTGCTGGCCTGTACGTAGAGCAACTCATTCAGATTGACGATGTCTCTGAGGAAGTATTAAATGCGGCGGCCGATGTGATCGGTGCGGGTCCGCAGGCTGAGGCCAGGCGCAAACGTGCTGAGGCTATAGAACGTAGAAACAACACGCGACTTGCAGCCAGTGATTCAACGCTCCGAGCGGAGGTTGTTAATCTCTATTCGGGAGGCCGGTATGCACTTTACACCTATAAGAAATACGCGGATGTTCGATTGGTCTTTGCCCCTGAATTAGCTGTGGGCTATTTCGGTGGGGATACGGACAACTTCACCTACCCTCGTCACACGTTTGATGCATCCTTTTTCAGGGTCTGGAGCGAATCTGCGCCGCTTAACACACCTGATTACTTTCGCTGGGAGATAGATGGCGCCTCCGAAGGCGAGTCTGTGTTCGTTGTCGGAAATCCTGGGTCAACCTCTCGGCTGAGTACGGTAAGCCAGTTGGAATACCGGCGAAATACCGAATATCCTGCGATGTTGGAGATTTTAAGCGATCGAATTGCCGTCATGGAGCAATACGTTGAGAATGAGGCCATAACCGCTGATTCCTTCGACGTGCGAAATGACTTGATGACAGCCATGAATATGCAAAAGTCCTACGACGGAGAGTATAAAGGACTACTTTATGGAGATGTCTTATCAAGAACCTATTCCTCAGAAATAGACCTAAGGAATCGGTTAGCAGAAAACGACTCGCTGGACCAAATCTATGGCAAAGTCTGGGATGACATTAAGCTGATTCAGAAGTCTAAACGAGCCTCTTCAGCCAAAGCAGGAGCTTTTTATCATTTTCTAAACCCTGCAGTCTCGTCGCACGTTCTTACCCGGGCACTCTACGGATATGTGTATACCCTTTTACGTCAACGGGGTGCACCGCCAGAGCAATTGAAAGGTATTTATGATGAGGGCCTAGCTATTACCAGTTGGCCGAAAGCATTGGAAAAGGAGATCATTGAACGGCGTATTCGAGATCTCTCTACCTATCTCGGCGATTCCGATCCTACTATGAAACGCCTGCTGAAAGGCGTCACTATCGAGCAGCTTGCGGATTCAGTAGCTATGTACACGGCTCTAACGGATACGGCGGCTTTCCGAGTCATGCTAGATGATAACTATTTGGCAAGTGGAGATGTCACGGTCGTTTTGATTAGCGCAATTGCTCCATTGTATTTCACGTTGGATCAGGAATTGCAGGCACTGGGAGATCAAGAACAGCTTTTTGTATCTCGATTAGCTGGTGCTGAATTCGCCCTCAATGGAGATGCCGCACCTCCCGATGCCACGTTCACCCTTCGAATTGCCGATGGAATTGTGTCATCCTATAACCAATCAGGCACGATCGTACCCGCTTTCACCACACTGGAAGGTGCATTTGAGTTAGCCGAAACACGGTCGGAAGAAACGGAGTGGCAACTACCTGAGCGGTGGAAAGCATCCTCTGTCGATCGCTCAATTCCTTTTAACCTAGTGTCTACGAACGACATAACGGGCGGTAACTCAGGCTCCCCGTTACTCAATGCGGATTTAGAAGTCGTGGGACTCATATTTGACGGAAATCTTGAATCTTTACCCAATGAGTTTGTCTATTCAGACAAGCAGGCACGAGCAATATCAGTTGATTCAAGAGCCATTCTCGCACTTTTGGAGAATGTCTATGAGGCTGATCGCATCGTAGCTGAAATTATTCAGTAGGATGGAGCCCTCTCAGAATGGCTGGAGTGATACCACTGAGATCTCTAACCGCGTCAAAGGCGTAGGCCGACGGTCCCATTGCGATTAAAGGCACGGGATTTCTGGTGTGGGTTTTGACGGATACGTCTTCCAGATTTCCGTGATCACTGGTAATCACCAACGTTGTGTTGCTGAAATTGATCGTTTGAATCAACGCTTGAAAGAAACGGTCTAGCAACCCCAAGACGCTTTTTGCCTGCGTATGATCTTGAGCATGTCCTGCTTTGTCTGAGTGGAAATACTCAAATACGGAGAGCGATTGCATCTGCGCTAAATCGCTCATGCGTGTAGCAGCCTGCTTTTCATCAATGATGGTAAGATCACGTTTTACAAATCGCTGAAGCCCGGCACCGGTGAAGTCTGCAGCGATCGCCATTCCAGATTCTAGATCATCCAGGGAAGAAATATGCATCTGGGCGTCTAAACAACAGCGTGTGGTTACGGACCATCGATCTCGTTGCTTGGCTCGCTCAAAAAACTGATCTGGATATGCGTTGAGAAACCGACTGGAGTGCGCACCTCGGATGCGAGCTACTTTATGGTATACGTTATCTGTAGCTAGTATGGGGCGTGATGTCGAATGAGGGTACGGTCCGTAATGCCTTCCTGCTAATTGTGCACAGTTTACGCCTGAGAAAATGGTCGCCTGGCCTGTTCCGCTTTGTGGGAGGCCCGGTATACCCAGGTTTGCATCGATAGATCGTACTACATGATTGGAAGTAGATACGGCTTTAAAATCTTCCTCGGTCCATGAATGGCCAGCAGCCAAGGTGTTGAAGCCCTTTAGGTCTTCTGACCCAAATAGGTTTTGGCCACCTTCAGGCCCAATTCCGATTCCGTCGAGAAAAATGAATAGAATGCGTTTCACTTTAGTGCTTTCGTTGGATAAATCCTGTTGAGGGTGTGATGTATCTTATTTACATAAACGCGGTGTTTCGTGTAGACCTCAGGTAATCAAAGTAGGTAATTATGTGGGCTCAGATTGAACGATTGAAGCAGATGACAGGCTTGGCGTCTGTTTCTGAAAAATGTGCTCTCGTTTTGAGCGGTGGAGGCGCCAGAGCGGCCTATCAGGCGGGCGTACTCAGGTACATTACGGAGCATGTGAATGCGGATTATCCTGAAATTATTACTGGCGTCTCCGCAGGCAGTATTAATGCGGCTAAAATTGCGAACGACTTGGATTCCTTTGAAACAGCTACCGAGGAGTTGATCACCAGTTGGACGAGTCTAGACAACGATGATGTATACACGGCAAAGTCTAGCATGAATGTGTTGATGAATATGGTCAGACGATCTTCTGATTCTGATCAAGAGCTGTTACCAAGGGCCGGACTAGTGGAAACGGATCCCATGCGCGCCTTTCTCAAAGCCTCATTTGACGCGCCTGACGGTAGACTATCTGGAATACCCAAGAATATTGAGAATGGACGACTATCAGCCTGCGCGTTTGTAACTACCGATTACGCAACTGGACAGACGGTTACCTGGATTGAAGGTGAAAGTATCCGGGACTGGAAGCGGCCTAACAGATTGAGCCGCAATACGGAATTGACTGTTGAGCACATAATGGCATCAACATCGTTGCCTTTTCTGTTTCCAGCCGTTCCGTTAGGCAATAGCTGGTATGGGGATGGTGGAATCAGGCAAGCCGATCCACTCA